>CAYSHJ010000484.1:0-15503 GCA_964430385.1 uncultured Planctomycetaceae bacterium | reverse complement strand
GAGATGCCGAAATCCTGCATCAGCAACGAATCCAGCGTTTGATTGCGACTCAGATATTCCAAGCCCGAATCGGTGACCGCCGTGCTGCGGTGTTTGAACCCGGTGAGCTTCGGGAGATCGGCGACGACCTCCAGCGCCATGTCGCCCGCTTCCATGTTGCCCCGCAAGTCGAGCGTGCGGAGATCCTGCAGCTTCGACAGTCGCCGAGCACCGATGTCGTTGAATTGGTTCTGCACCAAGTTCAGCCGCTGGAGCTTGCCGAGTTCGCTGATGATCTTGAGCGCGCCGTTGGTCATGTTCGTGTTCGACGACAGATCGAGGTCGGTGAGATTGGGAAACGCCTTGACGATCATCTCGACCGTGGCGTCGTTGATCACCGAATTCGTCAGCGCCAGGCTGGTGAGCCCCGTCAAGCCGCCAAGTTTCGCGGCCATCTCGTCGTCCAGGGTCCGGCAGTTGTAGATCTGCAGCTTTTCAAGATCGCTGAGCTTGCCGAACAGCGCCAAGTCGTCCGCAGTCAAATTCGATCCGTCTTGAATGACGATTTCCGTTAGCAGGTCGCCAGCTTTCGGCAAGTACTTGGATCGCGAGCCCAAGGCGTCGAGCCGAGCCTTGGCAGCCTTGACGTCGTCCACCTTTGCCGTGACCTTTTTCGTGGATGATTGCGGCGTTTTGTCATTCGAGCCACTCGTTGACGGACTCGAAGTTCCGCCCCCGCCCCTGCCGCCGCCGGAACTTTCAGATTTCGGACATCCAGTCAAACACAAAAGGCTCAACATCACACAGGCAACAACGCCTCGCGGCCTACGACAATACAACATGATTCTCACCTTCTCCGGTCAACAAATTCGGCACCGATGACTCCACGCATCAATTCCAGACCTCGAAGTCCAAGTCCGGCACTTGCGCGAAATCGCGTTGACTGCGTGTGACGACCACAACCCGCACGACATGTTCGTGAACGGAAACGCTCATCGTTCGATCCTCCTCACGAGACAAGAACGAGTCTATTGCCGACCAACACTGACCACAACAACCGACGAACTCACGCCGCCATCGTCGCACCACGTGCTCGAAACCTGCACGTCGCCGGAGTGCCGCGTGCGAGGAAAGCGTCGGCATCTCCACGAAACTTGCCGACCAGAAACTCACTCCAATGGACCGTACCCATACAGCGGCTGACCGCCACGATAACCGTTGTACTCTAGAACGATCTGCGAATGCTTGCCGCGGGCTTCGCCCGCAACCCCAGAAAGTGGGTTCATCCGCCTTGTCGCTGCCGAGGCACCTTGTCGTAGAAACCGCAGGACAATTCCGCGGTGGATTTGGGGAGGCATGACTCCGATGTCCAATGGTTGATTTCAGTCTCGTCGAATTCGGATGAAATACGAGAGGCGGGAGCAACGGCGGCAGGTCAATTTCAGCGAAGTGGTCTCGCCGAACTGCGTTCGCTCTGAATTCCCTTGCCGGACTTCTTCCGCCGACTCAAGCACGGTGCCGTTGGATTGGCGATCGTTGCCGGACACATGGAGTTTGCGTTCGCTCATCATGCACTCCGAGTGATTCGGATTCTGGTTTTGTGGCGACGTCTTGTTGCGGAACGTGGACGACGTCAAGACACTTTCCCAAATCGTTCCACCGAACCTAACCAAGAAGCGGTTTCAGGACAGACGTAGGTCAGCCTTTCCAGGCTGACCTGATACGGAATCGGCGCGGTTTGGAGCATTCGCGTCAGGCTAGAAAGCCTGACCTACGGGTTTTGAAACAGCTTCTAGGAAATGTCGGTCCCCATCATGCCGAACAAACCCGATCCACTCGAACGTCACGGTCGTGGTGCTCAGGCCGATCCGGCGAATCGGTTCGCGGCGTGGCAGGTGGAACCGGATTTCGAGCATCTCGCGCCCGATGAATCGCCGGATGAACGTCCGGTGCGGACGCAGTTTATTCCGGATCAGACGCGGACGATCGTCAGCGAGAATGACAGCCCGGACATTCCGTTTCGGTACAGCGTGAATCCGTATCGCGGCTGCGAGCACGGCTGTGCTTACTGCTACGCGAGGCCGACGCACGAGTATCTTGGCTTCAACGCGGGACTGGATTTCGAGAGCCGCATTCTGGTGAAAGAGCGAGCGCCGGAATTGTTTCGCGATTGGTTGGCTCGCGATGCCTGGCGGCCAGAGATCGTCGCGTTCTCCGGCGTGACCGATTGTTACCAGCCGGCCGAGCGGCGGTTCGCGCTGACTCGCGGCTGCCTGCAAGTGGCGGCCGATTGCGGTCAGCCGATTGGCATCGTCACGAAGAACGCGCTCGTCGCACGAGACCTCGACGTGCTGCAACGGATGGCCGAGCGACACACGATCCGTGTGCTGCTCAGCGTCACGACGTTGGACTCGCCGCTGGCGAGGACTCTCGAACCGCGAACGAGTTCGCCGGCGGCTCGGCTGCGGACGATTCGCGAGTTGACAGACGTCGGCGTCGAAACATGCGTGATGGTTGCACCGGTGATTCCCGGTCTAAACGACAGTGAGATTCCGGCGATCTTGCAGGCGGCGAAAGAGGCCGGCGCCGTCGGGGCGAATTACATCTTGTTGCGCTTGCCGCTGACCGTGCGTCCGGTGTTTCTCGATTGGCTGGCGAAAGCGGTGCCGACGAAGAAGGATAAGATCGAATCGCTGCTGCGGGCGACTCGTAGCGGCGAGCTGAACGACTCGCAGTTTGGAAGACGTCAACGCGGCGAAGGGCAGATCGCGGAGCAGATCGCTCAAACGTTTCGCGTGTTCGCGAAGAAGTTCGATCTTGGCCGTAAGCTGCCACCACTGGAAACGCAATTCTTCAGGCCGCCGACTCCCCGCTCCGGGCAGTTGCGGCTATTTTGAGTGAGTCCGGTCAGCCGGCTCCGATCGACCAACGGTCGCGTCCGCTGCCGCGACGTCACTTGCAATGCGGCGCAAAGTAGAAGCTTGACCTAAAGTAGAAGCTTGACCTGTCGAGGAACGATTGATGGAACCCGCTCAATCGAAGAAACGGCTCGCGCTGCACTGGCAAATTTTGATCGGGCTATTGATCGGTGCGACGGGCGGTTTGATCGCAAGGCGAATCTGGCCAGCGTCGGCGTCTGGCTCAATCGATCCGACGTTGGAATCGCTGACGAACGTGGGCGACTTCGTGGGGAAGATCTTCTTGCGGTTGATCTTCATGGTGGTCGTGCCGTTGGTTTTCTCGGCGCTGACGTTAGGAGTGGCGGGGATCGGTGACGTGCGGCGGCTAGGGCGTCTGGGCATGCGCACGCTGATGATGACGTTGATTCTGTCGTCGGCATCCGTTGCGATCGGACTGACTTTTGCCAATACCGTGAGACCGGGGGCGCGCATGTCCGCGGCCAAACAGGCGGAGCTTCGAGACAAGTACTCTTTGAAAGACGGGGATGCGGTCAAAAAGGCGGAGAAGGCCAAGTCGGTCCGCACCGCGTTGTTGGACATCATTCCGCAGAATCCCCTGCAAGAAATGGTGGGAGCGCTCGATGGCAGTTCGCCGGGCGGAGGCATGCTGGCGGTGATGTTCTTCGCGCTGGTTTGCGGCGTCGCGATTTCTGTTTCTCCCGATCGGACAGCTCCACTGCTGGGCATGCTCGAAGGTGTCTACGACGTGGCGATGGTGGTGATCGGCTGGGCGATGAAGTTAGCGCCCCTCGGTGTCGCCGGACTCATGTTCGCGCTGACTGCCACCTTGGGAGTGGACATTCTGCAAACGCTGATTTGGTACGTCGGGACGGTGTTGGCCGCGCTGGCGTTGCACATGTTCGGCGTGTACTCGCTGGTGGTGTCACTGGTGGCGCGGATGTCGCCGCGGCATTTCTTTGGGCAAATCAGCGAGGTGTTGCTGACGGCGTTCGCCACCTCATCGTCGAATGCCACACTGCCGACGTCGCTGAGAGTCGCCGAAGCCAATTTAGGCGTGCGTCGTGAAGTCGCCAACTTCGTGCTGACGGTCGGCTCGACCGCGAATCAGAATGGCACAGCGTTGTACGAAGGCATCACGGTTCTGTTTCTCGCACAGGTGTTCGGCATCGAGCTGACGTTCGCGAAGCAGACGCAGGTCGTCCTGATGTCGGTGTTGGCCGGCGTCGGCACGGCCGGTGTTCCTGGCGGTTCGTTGCCGTTGGTGGTTCTCGTGCTCATGTCGGTCGGCGTGCCGGCTGAGGGAATCGGCATCATCTATGGCGTGGATCGGTTGCTCGACATGTGCCGCACGACGCTGAACGTCACGGGCGATCTGGCCGTGGCAGTATGCGTGGACCGAAGCGAGTCCGTGGTTTCGGGTGGATAGGTGTTCGGAAGTTCGTCGCAGATCGACGAGCGGTAGACGACAGAAGCACCATTCGTTAGATCAAATGTGCTAAGGGAACGGTCGAATCGGCGATGTGGTGCCGATCGACTTGCGTCCGCAATGTGACAAGAGGCCTCATGCATGACGCGGATATTGATCGTCGAGGATAGCCAGGCGCAGGCGGTGCTCCTGAAGCGGATGCTGGAATCGCAAGGCTACGACGTCGTCGTCCTGCCCGATGGAGCTTCGGCCTTGACGTGGCTGAGTCAGCAAACGCCGCACCTCATGCTGGTCGACTGGCTGATGCCCGGCATGAACGGCCTGGAGTTGATCGCGCTCGTTCGGCAACAGTTTCCCAAACTACCGTCAGTGCTGATCACGGAGTTCGGCAGCGAAGAAGTCGCGGCCGAGGCGTTGCAACGCGGAGCTGTCAGTTACATCCCGAAACGCCGTTTGCAGAATGATTTGCTCCGGACGCTGGACAGCATCTTCAACGTGGCGAATGCGAATCCTCGCCACCAAAAGCTCTTGGAATGCTGGGCTGGGAATGAGTCGCGATTCATGCTCGACAACGACGTCTCCATCGTGCCGCATTTGGCGTCGCACCTGACGGCCAGCATGGCGTTGATGCTTCTCTGCGATGAGGCCACGTCGCTGCGAGTCCAATTGGCTCTGTCCGAAGCGCTGACCAACGCGATCTATCACGGGAACCTGGAACTGAGTTCCTTGCCGCGTGAAGACGACGGAGCGAGTTGGCGAAAACTGTCGCCGCAACGGATCCACGAACAGCCGTATTGCAACCGCAAGGTGCTGGTGCATTCACGGCTCGCGCGAGACAAGGCCACGTTCGTTATTCGCGATGAGGGGCCGGGGTTCGACCCGACGAAGCTGCCCGACCCGCGCATTCCCGGACATCTGGAGAAAATCAGCGGCCGCGGCATGCTGCTCATCCGCAGTTTCATGGATGAGATTCAACACAACGCCATCGGTAATGAGATCACGCTCATCAAACGGCGGGCCGGGTAATCGCCCAAACGGTAAAGCTCGTTCCCACGCGGAGCGTGGGAACGAGACTAATCCCAAATCCGCAATCGCACGCTAGTGCTTCGTCAACCCTAACTTTTGGGGTTCGTCTCAGTGAGCGGCACGGCGCTAGCCGCCGGTGTCGAGAGGACCGGCGGCTAGCGCCATGCCGCTCACGCAACCCAAATTCTTAGCTCTGACGAAGCACTAGTCTTTCTGCAACGTTGCCGAATCCTTTGCCCGGCTGGTGCGAGTCGACGCTGTCGCGGTCTTCGCGACTTCGGTTTGCTCTTTCACGCGTGCCACCGCAGTCGAGAAAATCTGCTGAGCTCGATGCATCTGTTCGGCCGAGAAGTACGGCGTTGGCGCTCGACCACCCAGATGCGGAATCGATTTCGCGGCCAATTGTGTCCAGCTCATTTTATCGGTGATGTGCCATGCGGCGGCCTGAGCACTCTGCGCCTCGAGTTGCCCACTGGCGACCTGCGTCAGTATTTCCTTCAACACCGGGTCTTCGCTGAATTCTTCGACCTTGGCGATTTGATACGTCATGCCGGGCGAGGGGTCGGGCTTACCGTGTTCCAGACAGACCGACCGATAAGCCACGCGCACGATGCGATCCGGCGGAACGGAGAAGAATCCGCCACCGCCTTGGCCGCCGCCACCAAAGCCACCACCGCCTTGGCCACCACCGCCTTGGCCGCCGCCCCCGAGACCGCCTCCTTGGCTCTGACCACCACCACCCTGACCTCCACCACCCTGACCTCCACCGCCGCGATTTCCGCCGCCGGCGCCGCCACCTCCGAAACCGCCGCCAAACTGCTTCAACACCTGCTTGCCAATGAATGCCGCGGGGAACTCCACGTTCAGCGGCTTGTCGCCTTTGTTCTCAATGAACAGATTGCCTCCCAAAGCGTCCTTGGGAACCATTTTCACCTCAAGGGTTCCTTGCTCGATGCCTTCGAAGACATCCATCCGTTCGGCGGACGAGTCGAACTTAACGGCCGGAACGACCTTCTTGGGCTTCTTCGAGTCGGCCGAAAGCCCCGGCGCCACAATCGTCAAAGCCAACACGCCAACCAATGCCCACGGACACCAACGGCAGAACATGACTGTGTTCCTTTGCGAAGGGAGAATTAGGCCTCACGAGTTTTTGGCGCGGCCTCCGGCACGCAGCTATTGTGAAACTTATCGCCGGTCAGCGAGGCAAATTCAACAGAAACTTTCCATCATCGGCCAAATTCGCCGATGACCGTCCGAAGCCGCCGAGGATTCGGAAAAGCTGGTCGGAACCTGAAACGATCGTTCGCAGCCTCCGATCTTCACAAATTGGCCGCGTCGTGCCGAGCGTATGGATCGCTGAGACTCGGCGAGGGGAAGTCGACGTCACAAAAACACGGCGGCTTTCTCGGCATGCCCTCTGGCTGTTTGCCGTGTCCATTCGCCCGGATATTCTCATGGCATGCTCGAACTCGGTCCCGACAACATCATCGACTACTTGCGACAGGCGGGCCGGCTTTCCCAGGAAGAGGCCGGCGATGCACACGCGGAACTCCTTTCCGGCGGAGTTTCGAACGCCGTGATCCGTGTGTCGCCACGGAGCGGTCCAGATTTCGTCGTCAAACAGTCGCGAGCACAACTTCGGACGGAAGCCGACTGGTTCAGTCAGCCGGAACGAATTTGGCGCGAGCGTGACGTGATCGAAGTCCTGTCGCGAGTCACACCGCGCGGGCTTGTGCCCAAACTGCTGTTTGAGGACCGCGACAACTTTTTGTTCGCGATGGAAGCGATCCCGCGCGAGCATTTGGTCTGGAAAACCCGTCTCTTGAATGGCGAGGCCAATCCGAACGTCGCTCGTAGGCTGGGTGAGGTTTTGGCCACGATCCACCGGGTCACGGTCGGCGATTCCGACTTGCGTGAACGGCTTGGCGACCGCACGGTCTTCGACGAACTGCGGCTCGATCCCTTTTATCGCTTCGTCGCGGAACGGCAGCCCGAATTGCGACCACCGCTCGAACGGTTGATCGATGAGACACTGGCGACGCGGGTCTGCCTCGTGCTTGGCGACTTCAGCCCGAAGAACATCTTGCTCGTGCCGGAAGAGGCCGATGATTGCGGCGAGCGGCCACGCTTGGTGCTGGTCGATTTCGAGACCGGACACTTCGGCGATCCGGCGTTCGATCTCGGTTTCTTTCTCAGCCATTTATTCTTGAAAACGATCAAGCACGCTGGGCGAGAAGACGAGTTCATCAGCCTCACTTTTGCGTTTTGGTCGGCCTATCAAGTCACGCTGGCGGCTGGCAAACTACCCACTCCGAAGAGCACTCCGTTTGAGCAACGTGCGGTTCGACATTTGGCGGCTTGCATGAGAGCCCGCGTGGATGGCAAAAGTACTGTCGATTATTTGACACCCGAGGCTAAGGCCATTGTCCGCGAAGCCACCCGCGACTGGCTGCTGTCTCCTCCAGACTCCATCGTCGCAGTGCTGACCATGCTACGACGCCGGCTCAAAGCCGTCCGCTCGTGCTGATTCGAACAAACACAAAGGAACAAGTACCAATGCCTCGTCCCCACTGGTTTGCCATCGCCGCCTTGGTTGCGATCGTGACCATCACTCCCACATCGGCCGACGATCCGTCGAATGCTCGCCGTCCGAAGGAGGACGCCGAACTTCGCGGCTGGCTGGAGAACATGTTTTGGCATCATCGTTTCTCGGCCGAAGAGATGACCGCCGCGACCGGCCTCACAGCCGATGAGATCAAAGCCGCGCGAACCAAGTTCAACATTCGCGACGACAACCGTCCGGCTCGACCGGCGGATGGGCCGTTGCTGGTGTTGCCGTATCCCGGTGGTCGGCATCCGCGGATCGGATTCCTCGACGGCGCGGTGAACCCGCAACGCGAAACCAAGATCAGCGTCTTCACCCCTTGGAATGAACAAGACTACGTCGTCGTCGATGTGCCCGAGGCGATCTGGTCAAACCTCGGACTGACGTACCTCGCACACACGCACATCGACACGGTCTGGACCAAGCAGGGAATCACGATGGACCGATTGGACTGGAATCGACGCAAAGACGGCTCGTTCGACATGCAACGTCGGCTGCCGAACGGCATCGAGTTCGGAGCGGTTGTCGTTCCGCGGCACGACGCCGTGCGCATGGAACTGTGGTTGAAGAACGGCTCGAAGGAGAAGTTGTCGGACCTGCGCGTGCAGAATTGCGTGATGCTTAAAGGAGCGTCCGGTTTTAGGGCCCAGACGAATGACAACAAACTCTTCCGCAAACCGTACGTGGCCTGCCGCGATGACACGGGCAAGCGTTGGGTCATCACGGCCTGGACGCACTGCCAGCGAGCGTGGGGCAATGCCCCCTGCCCTTGCTTACACTCGGATCCGCAGTTTCCGGATTCTGCTCCCGGGGAGACGAAGACCGTTCGCGGCTGGCTCTCCTTTTTTGACGGAACCGACATCGACGCCGAACTCCGCCGCATCGATCTGCTCGACTGGCGGATCGAGCCGCTGCGCCGCTGAGCCGCGCGACCGATTCAATCGTCACGACCAGACTTGCTGCACCGCAGCGTCTTTCCGCCACCGGGCTTGTCCCGGTGGTTCAACGGCTTCTGAACTACTTTTGGGAGATGTCTCTCCACACACGGCTCAACTTGCTGCTGATCGCGCTGACTGCCGCGAGCGTCGTCCTGCTCGCGAACTTTCTGGAGTTGTCATTTCCCACCGCCGACCTTGTCACGCCCTGCCTGATCGTCGGCGGCTTGGGTCTGTTCGCCGAGTTCTATCGCCGGAAGCAGAACAAACAGTTCGTCGCGATTTTGTCCACGCTGATGCAAGTGGTGGCATACACGATGAGCTTCACGACGCTGATGTACGCCGTCGCCGCGATTGGCCGGCCGTTCGTGGACGAGAGTTTAATCGCGTTTGATGCCGCCTGCGGAGTTTACCTGCCAGCGATCTTCGCGTGGTCCGGGCGTCATCCCACGATGGCGCGGCTGCTGGCCGCCGCCTACGACACGATGTTGCTGCAAACCGCGGCGGTCATCGCGGTGTTGGGGTTTGCGAATCAGCTTCGCGAATTGCAAGGCTTCGTCCGGCAGTTCATGCTCAGTTCGCTGTTGGTGATGGTGGTGTTCGCGTTGTGGCCGGCGGCGGGACCGATCTGGGCGTTCGGCTACGACGCGCATCCCGCTCACGGCCGATACCTCGACCACCTGTTCGCGCTGCGGTCGGGAGCACGCACGCTCATCTCTTGGCGAGATGCCGAAGGGATGGTCACGGTCCCATCGTTCCACACGACATGGGCAATCCTGCTGGCCTTCGCTCTGCGCCGCTACCGCTGGCTGTTCGTGCCGAGCGTGGTGCTGAATCTGGCGGTGATCGTCTCAACGCTGACGATCGGTTCGCACTACTTCGCCGACGTGGTCGCCGGCATCGCCGTCGCGGCTGCCGCCATCGCCGTCAGCTACGCGCTGGAGGCGTGGTTCGCTCGCGTTGAGTTCGCGGAGCGCGCGCTTGCGACAAATACCAGCGAATCACAGCCGCAGCCGATCTCAATTCCCCTGTGGCGCCCGAAACTTGTTCGAAGCGACTCGTGATTTGGCACGAGTTCAACCCGGAAACTGCAAACTCCACAACTGGCAGCGCGACATTTCAAATCGCAAACGAACGGGCTTCCCCGCAAACGCCGACAGATCGTCTTGGCTCTTCCAAGAGACTGTCCGAGCCACAGCGTCGCCGTCCAACCGGTCGCAGTCTGTCAGATCGAATCCGGGATATGGCTTTCCCTGTTCGTCGCACAGCCCAACTCGGATCGAGCCGCCGTCTTGAGTTTTGAAGTTGAGCCGGAGCGTCTTCCCATCAAAGCGGCACGGCACAGTCATGAGGCGGCCTTGTTGTTCGCAATCCATTGAGACGAAGCCGTCCTTGCGCCACACGGCCGCGAGAATCTGCGAAACAGCTTTCTCGAACGGCGCGATCGGATGCGCACCGTTCGCTTCCGTGTAGTACAGCCAGAGCTCATCGCCGATTTCGAGCGGCTCGTTCGTGCTGACTGCCAAACAGGTGCGGCCATTTCTCCCACAGCTCGGTCGCCTGGATCGCGACTTCGTTGCGCGGCCGTCCGGGATGCCACGTTCGCTTCAAGCCGGATTGCTCCGCGACAAATCGCTCATCAAGAAACAGGCAGACTCGGTTACCGACGGAAATTGGCGTGATCGCGTCATCGGCACCAGCCCGCATCTGCTGTGACAGCAGACCGACGCACAAGAGAATCAACAGTCGTTTCAGACACCGCGGTTGGCAAACGAATTCCGGGCGCGCGTTCGTCATGGCTGGCCTTGCGATTCTTCCGCGAATTGTCTGGCGATCCAGCTTGCCGCTTCGTCATGGGCGGTCGAGTGAATGCTGTGGCCGAGGCTCGGCATGACGTGCAACTCCACGTTCGCGGGTTTCTTTTGCTCGATCGACACCGCGACCACCTTGCGAGTGAACGCGATCAGATCGTCCGTGCTGACTCGCTGGTCGTTGTTGCCGATGCAGACCCAGATCGCCCTTCCGGAAAGTAGTTCGGAACGATTGACGATCGAGAGCGCATTGGCGGGAGCGGGATTCACCATTCCGTTGAATTCGCTCAGGGCGAGGAGATTCGTCACCGGCGCGAAGGCGGCCGCGCAACGGAACCGTGGCTCGGCCGCCGCCACGTGCAGAGCGATGAAGCCGCCTCGCGACGTGCCGCATACAGCCACGCGCTTGGGATCGGTGTAACCTTGCTCGACGAGATGGTCTAGCACGTCCTTGACCTTGGCGGTGAAGTCACCGACTAAATCGTCGCCACTTTCGATTCGGGTCCGCCAACCGCTCAATCCCGCGGGTTCGCCCGTTTTTGTGTCGTCGCCGTGACACGGCACATCGAGCGAGACGGAAATCACGCCCTGCTTGGCCAGCAGGCGACCGACTTTGTTGTAGACGTCGTTCCCGAGCGTGTCTTCAATTCGACTGGCGAAAACAAACAGCGTCGCGGCCGGAGCCTTGCCCTTGTCGCCTTGCAGGCCGAAGCGAACGCCCTTCGGAGTTCGCAGCACCATGACGGCGGGGCGATCTTCGTCCGCCGCCGATAACGACGTTGCTCCCATCAGCACCGACAGCGAGAGCAACACGACCAAGAATGATCGCCGTGGGATGACCTTCAACATGGCAGCGCTCTCCGCGTGGATTGATCTCGCTGTGTGAGATGTCCCAATCGTGGTTGTACGGATAGTAGAAAACCTCGAACTCGTAGCTCCCCTCGGTGACGAGCACGGCGTGCGTCGGGAGCCGAGCGATGTTGCGTGCATTTGCAGGGGGTTGAGCCGGAACGAACGGGTCGTAGGATCGGCCCGTATAAGTGTAGAGTCCGTTCTCACTGCGAAAACCCCACGGCGGAATGATGCCGTGGATCGCCGAGTTCACCATCCTTGAGCTGCTTGACAGCATGATTGACGCTCCGCCAGGGAGTCTGTTGCGAACCGTCCTGCTGTTCGCTTCCCTTCGCCGCGTCCACGAATAATGCCGGACCTTTGTCCATCGGCCGAGAAAGTGTCGGAACGTTCCGCGACGCCGGATGCGAGAGCGGCTTGGACGCGGGTTGCCCCTGCGCCGGCAGGGTATTCGTGACAAAGCTTGCCAGGAGGATTGTCAGCACACTGCCCAAACTTAAACTTCGATAGGATTTCATCGTCAGCTCCAGATTGCAGAAAGGATCGCCGATCAATGTCCGCCGCCGGCTTCGTCGGCACCATGCATCCAACGCGTGAGCAGCGGCGAAATGACCAACAATACGACGCTGGAAATGATCGCGGCGACGGCAATTTGGCCGAACACGTCGCCGTAAATGTGAACGGTCTCGATCGGTGGTGGAATGGTGGACTCTTCGCCCCCTTCGTGTCCACCGACTCCTGTTAGAGCGGCAATCATGCCGGCGAGGTAATTGGAAAACGCCGTGGCCAGGAACCACGCACCCATGACGGTGCTGACCATGCGCGTTGGCGAAAGCTTCGTCACCATCGAAAGCCCGACCGGAGACAAACAGAGTTCGCCGGTGGTGTGCAGCAAATAACCGAACAGCAGCCAACCCATGGCCACGAAGCCGTGCGACGAAGAGTTCTGGGCTCCGAGCCAAATCGCGCCGAAACCCAGTCCGAGTTGCAGCAGCCCCAACGCGAATTTGACAGACGTGTTCGGTTCCAAACCGCGAGCGCCTAAGAACGCCCAAGCCATCGTGAAGATCAAACCGAACGTCACAATGCAGACCGGGTTCGTCGCTTGAAAGATGCTGGCCTTGATCTCGGTGCCGTACACCTTCATTCCGACCATCGCGTCGGTGACGGTCACGGACGACAGTTTGGCAATCACCGGCTCGCCGCTGGGCCGAGGTGTGCCCGACACCGCGGCCGATTGCTCGGCCTGCTTGCGAGCCTCCGCGCTCGCTGCTTCTACCGTTGTCAAGTTCCACTCTTGGCCATCAATCGATCGACCAAAAAACGCCGACGTGATCGGAACATCCTTCAGTTCTGTCCCGACGTCGGCCTGCGTCAGCACTTGCCCACTCACAATCCGGTCCACGTTGCGGTCGGCGAAGTTGTTCATCGAACTGCCGGCTTGCTCGAAAAATGCCCAGAACAACATGGAGAAAAACATCAGGATCAGCACGACGAACAGCCGCTCGCGTTCGACCTTCACCGATCGGATCGCATCGACTAGCAACAGCAGCAGCGCGCCGCCGCCAAACACGATCAGTATCGCACCCGCCAGCGTCAACTTGCGCACGAAATCTGGCAATGATTGCAAGGATGACTCGTCCAACCTCAGCCAATCCACGAGAGGTCCGCTACGCAGCAGCATCGCGATCAGCGGAACCGCGACGAGCGTGCCGAGATACACCGCATTCGTACGGCTCAGCCAAGGCAGACCGGCAGCGACCGGCGCGGACAACTTCGCCCCGTCGCGCGGAGCACCCAATCCCGTCGGCAACCCCCCGCTGGCGAGCGCAGAAATGGCGACGACCGCTCCCACCAGCAGCGCGAGTCCGACGGGCGCGTTTACAACGAGCATCACGCTATCACCGCGGCCGATCCAGACCATTCCCGCCACGGTCACGAACGCGGTCAGGCCGATCAGCACTCGCGAGAGCGTTCGGTTCGCGACGAACGTGAACAGCCCCGACAGCATTCCGATCGTCGCCAAGCCGAATCCGTAATGCCAACCAAATGTCTCGCCGACGTAGCCGCACAACAGCGGCGACATCGCGGCACCCAGATTGATCCCCATGTAAAAGATCGTGAAACCGCCGTCGCGTTTGCGGCTTCCCTCCGGGTACATGCTACCGACCATCGTCGAGATATTCGGCTTGAAGAATCCATTGCCGCAGATGAGTAATGCCAACGCTGTGAAGAACGCGGTCGTGTGCTCAATCGTCATCAGCAGGTGCCCGGCGGCCATCAACATGCCGCCGAGGATGACGGCTCGCGCTTGACCCAGCAGCTTGTCGGCCAGCATGCCGCCGATGAACGGCGTCGCGTAGACGAGCGCCGTGTAGGCTCCATAAATGCCGTAGGCTTGTTTGTCGCCATAATGCAAGAAGCCTTTCGTCATGTAGAAAATCAGCAACGCTCGCATGCCGTAGTACGAGAACCGCTCCCACATCTCGACGAAGAACAGCACAAACAGCCCGCGCGGATGGCCGAGAAAACTCGCGTTGGCATCAGCAGCGACGTCGTGTGACGGACTCCGTTCTTCGGTCATACGTGAGCCTCCCGGTTGAGCGGCGAATTAATCGGTGGCGGGATTGGAACCGACGGCACGAGGGCTTTCCAGGGTGACGCTTCGCGGGAGTTCACGCTTCAGCGTGTTTGCGCCGCGCGATCTTCGCTGCTGGCACGCGGAAACGTGAGCGCCAAGGATGTTCACAAAACGCAACATGGCTCGGGGTGGGTGGTGTTGCAAAACACCACATTCAAGGCGGCGGATCACCGAGTCGCGGAGGTGGCCTCTCAAAAATGTCCCGACAATCAGGCACTTTTTGATAATTTTGAAAAGCTGTTCTGAATGGCACACACGTTGCGGTGGATGTTGCTGCCGTTTTGCGACGTAGTTTTGCTCCGAACGCTTTCCCAAGACGAACCCCCCCGAGAACCATCATGGCCAAACGCAATCGACTGCGCCTGCACGACTGGAACAACGCCAGAGTCATCGACTTGGGCGAGATGGAAATCTGGGATGGAGCCGACTTGGCGTTGCTCCGCGAAACGTTGACCAAGGTCATTGATCGAGAACACCATCGCTCGGTCGGAATCAACTTGGCCTACGTCAAGTACATCCCCAGCGGCTTCTTCGGGATGCTGTACGACTGGCTCGAACGAGGTGTCCGCATTCTGGTGTTCCATCCGCAGCCGCACGTGCAACGCATGCTGTGGTTCACACAGTTCTTCGAACCGATTGCCGACGGCTGTTTCTTGCTGCTGGATGATCCCAAGCAACCGTATCAAGCTGGCAAGACTCCTGCTTGGGCAACGACGCACCCCGAATCGTCGGACGATGACGAAGACGCGACAGCCTTCCACGCAGCCTTCGACAGCGACGAAGACGAAAGCGACTTGATTCTCGTTCAAGTTGCTGACGACGAGCACAGCGACGGCGACGACGAGCACAGCGACGAGCGACATCGTTAAGACGCGCAAAGGGAGAAGAGGGAGAGACGCGGGGAAATATCTCTGAGTCTCTCCCTCTTCGTTTTCACTTCTACACGTCTCCGTTTTTCCCTCACTCAGATACGGACTCGATCACGCGCATCGACTTCCAGTGTCCCGCTTGGAAGCGGGCCATGAAGCCCAGCCCCAAAACGATGATGTAGACCGTGCAAGAACACCAACTCGCGAACAGACCGCCACCGTACCAAGTCACGCTGATGACCGTGGGCACGACCATCAGCGACCAAGCGGCGATGCAGGAAAACACGAGTGCGAAGAGCGTGTCTCCGGCGCCGCGGATCGCGAAGCCAAACACGATGCCGGTGGCGTCGAAAAAACAATACACCGCCACAAATCGCAGCAGCACGATCACTTCGTCGCGCAACTCGCTGAAATCCTCGACTTCGGAAAACGCGAAAT
>CAYSHJ010000483.1:0-3830 GCA_964430385.1 uncultured Planctomycetaceae bacterium | reverse complement strand
CCGGGCTTGCGTGGCATGGCGGTGCCTTACACTTGGATGTGGAATTTCGCGCCAGCGGCCGACATTTCTCGAACGAGTATCGGTCAGGTTCCACCCCTGCCTTACCTCGCCGCTTCGAACTTATGAAAAAGCTGACGGCGACGACAGCGACGAAGATAATGACCGCGACAATCAATAGATTCACCCGTGACTTCTCTGGGGGTTCAAGGCGATGGAGTTTCCCGACGGACTGTACGACCTGATTCTGTCTCAAGCCCAAGCCGGCAAGTTGGCTCTTGAAACGGAAGAGGGAAGCCGAACACTTGTTTCCCTGCACCCCGACGAATCCGCGGAGCGGCTTGCGGACGCCGTTGCCCGTCAACTCGTGGAGATACTAGACGACATCACTGAAGATGGGAAAGAGAAGATCGAGCGCCAACTTAAGCTCGTCAATGACATCCTTGTCGAGACGCGTCGGCGCTTAGGTCAGGCCGCAGACACTGCGGAGAAAATTGCGACACCCATCCAGCTTCTTCAATCGGTCCATCGCCATTCTCCCGCATCGGTCCTTCCTGATACGGGTCTTGCCGTCCCGTGGCTCTTTACAGCCGGCAAGGGAACGCCATCCCTACTGCATGAACTGATCCGCGAGCTAGCGGCCTGCGACCGGGTGGACATGCTGGTTAGCTTCATTACCCTTGCCGGCGTACGGAAGCTTAGTGATGTATTGCAGTCCATAACCTCAGTCGGTGGCGATGGCCAAGCCAGAACTAAAATTCGAGTTCTTACGACGACTTACATGGGCGCAACCGAGGCAACGGCTCTTGATGAGCTAGCAAAGTTGCCAGGGTGCAAGATCAAGATCTCCCTTGATGGGCGTAGGACCCGACTGCATGCGAAGGCATGGCTGTTTCACCGCCGGTCCGGCTTCGGCGCTGCCTACGTGGGTAGCGCCAACCTTTCCGGTGCCGCCCTACTAGGTGGCCTGGAATGGACCGTCAAGATCACTGAACGAGGGCAGGTAGGTTTGTTCGAGCGAGCCAAAGCGCACTTCGAAACGCTTTGGGAAGACAGCGAGTTTCAGACCTACGACACCAATAATCCTGTACACCGCAGCGCGCTCAAGGAGGCGCTCAAGCAGGAGTCTGGTGACAACCTAGTTGCGTTGCCAACCTTCTTTGATCTCCAACCGAAGATCTACCAACAAGAGATGCTCGACCAGCTCGCAATTGAGCGGGAGCACGGACGTTCGAGAAATCTCGTTGTAGCTGCGACGGGAACGGGCAAGACCGTCGTAGCCGCGTTCGACTACCGAAGAACCTGCCAGGTCGAGGGTGGGCGACCCAAGCTGCTGTTTGTTGCGCACCGCCAAGAGATTCTCAAGCAAGCTCTGCGAACATTCCGTGAAGTCCTCCGGGACAACACTTTCGGAGAGCTTCTTGCTGACGGCGCGCAATTGGATCAGTTCAATCATGTCTTCGCGACGATCGATAGCGTGGTGTCACGCAATCTCGTAGACAAATGCGGCGCCGACCATTGGCATACTGTCGTGATTGACGAATGCCATCGTCTCGCGGCAGATCGATTTACTGCATTTGCCAACTCGGTAAAACCAAAGATCTTGCTTGGTCTTACCGCTACTCCGGAGCGGAGTGATGGCAAACCAATTCTGCCCTTCTTTGATTGCCGCCCGGACGGATCGCCCGCTGTTGAAATGAGGCTCTGGAACGCGCTAGAGCTCCAGCTACTTAGCCCGTTTGAATACTTCGCATGCGATGACGAGACGGACTTCTCGGATGTGCCTTGGGATAGGCCTGGCGAGGTGGAGGCGGTCAGCAACTTGGTGACGGGAAATGAAGTCCGAGCCAGGCTGGTCTTGAACGAATGGCGTCGACTCACAGGCGACCCGACATCCGGCCGTGCTCTCGTATTCTGCGTTTCCGTTGCCCACGCCGAGTATATGGCTGCATTTCTGAACAAAGCGAGGATTCCGGCGCTCTGTGTTCTTGGAGCCACACCGCAGGATGAGAGGCGCCGCGCGCCGGAAATGCTTCAGAGCGGCAAGGTTTGCGCACTGGTGACTTGCGATCTTTACAACGAGGGCGTCGATCTCCCCTCAGTGGATACGCTCCTCTTGCTGAGACCAACACAAAGCCCAGTTTTGTTTCAGCAACAAATTGGACGTGGCCTTCGGCTCTATCCAGGAAAGGATAGTTGTCTAGTGTTGGACTTCGTCGGTAGGCATCGAGTCGAGTTTCGATTCGATCGGCTACTCGGCTCGATCACCGGGCTCGCAAAGCGCGAGCTACTGACTTCTGTGGAAAAGGGATTCGGCAACTTGCCTGCTGGATGCCATATCCAGCTTCAGCGCCAAGCTCGTGACCAAGTGCTCGCGAGTCTTAGGGCAAGCGTTCAGCAGAATTGGCGAAGGCTTCGAACTGAGCTCCAAGCTTTCGCTGCGTTGCGAGGCCGAAACAACATTAGCCTCGCAGCGTTTCTGCACGAACAGTCAATAGATCTTGAGGATATTTACCGTGACGGCGCACGATCGGGGTGGACCAACTTGAAGCGCGACGCGGGGCTTTTGACATCACCGATAGACCCAAATGAGGAGTACCTGTCACGTCGATTTGGAGACTTCCAGCACGTCGATGATTTTGACCGAATCAATACCTTGCTGAAAGTCGCGGAATCCGGCGCCTGCTACTCACCGCACACTGAGCGCGAGCGGCTCTTGCTACAAATGCTGGCCTATCAGATTGACGCGCAACATCATCAAATTGGAACAGGTGAGGAGTTTGCTGCGAGGGTTCAGTCCAGTCCGGATGTTCGGGCGGAGTTGGGAGAGTTGGCAGGACAGCTACTCGCGAAATGCTCGATGCCCCGCCGGCCAACGCCTGGACTTGAAGACACGCCCATTTGCTTGCATGCGTCGTACACGGCACGCGAAATATTGACTTCGGTCGGCTGGCTCCGACCCGACCGTCGTGTGCCGTTCCAGGCTGGCGTACTGCCATTGCATGACCGCAAGACTGAGCTCTTGTTCGTGACTTTGGATAAGAGTGAGGGCTATCACGATCGGATTGCTTACCGTGACTACGCCATCAGTGCGGAGCGGTTCCATTGGCAGTCACAAAACACAGCTGGTCCAGACACGGCGGGCGGTCGCCGCTACCTTGAAAGCCCCACGAATGGTTGGAAATTCCAATTGTTCGTCCGTAGCAAGAAGGCAGATCCATATCGCGCGTGCGGGCCGGTGTCTCTGGAGAGCGCTGAAGGAAATCGACCAATGACCGTCTACTGGCGAATGACGACCCCGTTGTCGCTCCGCTTACTCCAAGAATTCTCTGTGCTCAGGGAGCATTAGCCAGCCAAAGGTGCAACACCGAGTATTTGGGTCGGGCCCACAGAGGGGTGTTAAGGGTGTTAAGGGTCAGACTCGACATACCGGCCGGCTCGAAGGGAGTTACTCAGGAGTCGGTAATTAGGACGACAACGAATATGCTAGCTTTCTCAATTGAAAGTTTCCAATCGACAAGACCGCCTGTGATATACAGCCCGCTCACCCCGACCCTGCTTCGCTTCAGGCGTTCCCTTGTCTCCCTCGTTTCAGGGGGCGAGGACCAACTATCCTGCGTGCAGTAATTGCGCCGCCCCTTTGCCTTGCTGGATTGCGGGAACATAAGTGTCCAGTTCAGCGTGAATGGCCTTGTCGGTGAGGTCGATTGTCTTGCCCCGCTCGGCCGAGAGGTAACTCGCCATGACCAGACGCTGGATTTCCAGGCCGTACTCCCAGGACAGCATGGCATTGCGTCCGGCGGAAAACGAATCCAGCATGTCCCGGTTCTCGT
>CAYSHJ010000482.1:0-4207 GCA_964430385.1 uncultured Planctomycetaceae bacterium | reverse complement strand
TGGCCTGTTGTTTCCGAGAAATAGCGACGGCCGGGAATTGCTGGCATCTCAGTCAAATCAACCCCTGGTGATGCTGCCATTCCGAACGGCGGCACTGGTCTGCAACGCCGACTACTGAGCGTTGCGGATGCGAGCAGATTTGCCTTTCGCGATCCGCCTTTCGAATTCATCCCACGTCTAAAACTTTAGCTTCGCATCCGACTTTGGGCATACGAGATATTGACGCCGAGGTCGAATTTCATATCATCTAAACTGGTCTTGAATTGAGATTAAATCTCATTTGAAGACGACTCAATAACTCATTGAACGACGATGCAATACGCCACTCCCCATCCGGACGAAATTGTCTGTCACTGCTTAAGAGTGACTTGGGCGGAGATGCATTCCGCGATCGCTGCGTCTGATGCACCGACCGTGAAGTCGCTGATTGGCTCCACCGGAGCAGGCGGCGGCTGTACGGCATGCCATCCGGTGATTCGCAAGTTGATTGCGGATCAGTGTCCGCTGGCCTCTTCCTCACCGACTTGCGTGATGAGGTAATTTTCGAGGCCCAGTCGCTGAATCAGGTCGAGTTGCGTTTCGAGCCAATCAACGTGCTCTTCCGACTCCACCAGGATCTTTTCCAACAGTTCTCGGCTACCGGCATCGTTGGTGGCCAGACAGAGTGCGATCGCATCGTTGTAGGCTTTGACCCCTTTAGTCTCGAGTACCAAGTCGTACTCGAACTGCTGTTTCACTTCGGTGCCAACGCGGATGACGTCGTACCGCGCGATTTCGGGGACACCTTCCAAAAAGAGAATGCGGTCAATCAGCAACTCCGCGTGTTTCATTTCACCAATAGACTCATGGTAGTGTTTGGCGGCAAGGCGATGCAGGCCCCAGTTCTTGCACATCTTGGCCTGGACGAAATACTGATTGATCGCGGTCAGCTCAATCGTCAATCCGGCGTTCAAGACGTCGATGACCTTTTGATTTCCCTGCATGAAGTGAACTCCAGTGAGATAAACGAGGCGATGTCGATCCTCGCGCCAACAGCCAGCCGAGGAACCGCGAATTGTAGTCGTAGGAATGGATTGAGCCACGACGCAACCGGGACTTCGGGGACGTTTTTCGGGAATTGATATGCGGTCACGCGGCGAGAGCGAGTCTCAATACGTTTCCGGTTGAGGAACCGACATACCAAGCGATAGGTCGGCGTCTTCAAGGGCCGCGATGAACGGCAAGTGGCGATAGTCGTCGTTGTAATCCAGGCCGTACCCGACGACGAATCGATCCGGAATCCGAAAGCAGTGATAGTCTGGCTGGATGTCGACTTTGGCTCGTCCCGTTTTCCATAACAAAACGGCGGAGCGAACGCTGCGCGGTGAGTTCGCTCGAACCGTTTCCAGCAACCCGGACAGAGTTTTGCCGGTGTCGAAGATGTCGTCGACGAGCAAAACACTTCGGTCGCGGATATCCGGCAGCATTGAATCGTTGATCATCAAGTCGAGTGGCTTGGTGGTTGGTCCGCGGTAGCTGGAGGCTTGGATCAGTCCAACACGCAAAGGGATGTTGATGGCACGGATCAGATCGGACAGGAAGACGATGCTGCCGGTCAAAACTCCCAGCACGGTCAGCGGTTGATCCCGGTATTCCGTTGCGACCTGTCTTCCCAGGTCGGTCACGACCGAGCGAATCTCGTTTTCTTCGATCAGTGTTTGCATCGCGGTTTCCGTGACAGTGTGTTTCATACTAGCCCGACGCGCAAGCGAGGGAAAACGTGCTGCCTGTCTCTCACTTGCGCGTCGGGCTACTGTGGATTGACGCACAATTCGGACTAAAACGCCAACCTTCGCCGCGAAAGTTAACTGGGCCGCAAGATTTCCGCGGCGCAGAGTTCGTCGGCACACAGATCGAGCAGTCCGCGTTCGGCGATCAAGATCACGAAGGTCGCATGCACGCGGCGGCAGGCTCGTGCGAGTTCTTGTTGCAGGTTCAATAAGCGGGCCGAGTATTCGGCAATCGTCGTCTCGACGATCTGCAAATTGGCTTCGTCCCCTGATTCCAGGTCGACCAACTTGCGTCCGCCGAGTTTGCTCGGTCGAGCTTCCCACTCGTTGAGCACCTGCACTATCCACAACACGCTGGCGTCGGTCGCGAGTCGTCGCAGCAGGCTGTCAGGATCGTGGGGAAATAGAAAATCGCTGATCACAATGCGGACCGTTTGTCGCTTAAGCGGCACGGCGTGCGCGTCGAGAGCTTCGCGGAGTGTGCGTGTGCCGTCAAACGGCAGCGAGTCCAAGCGATCGAGCGACTCGAAATGCAGCGGCTCGATCGGCGTCTGGTCGGTCAACGGCAAGAGCACTGGCCGGCCTCCCAGGTTTCCGGCCAGCAGCGCGAATAAAGTTGTGAGTTGTCGCGCGACGTTCGCTTTGAGAGTGCCGCGCTCGGTGAGCGGCCGCAGTGGATCGGACGAGGTCATCGAGCGGCTGGCATCGAGCAGAATCTCGGTGCGCGGACTGATCTCTTCGCGGTACAGCCGCACCATCAGAGCATCGGACCGCGCATACGCAGCCCAATCGAGATGCCGAATGTCATCGCCTGGTTGGTACTGCCGATATTCCTGAAACTCGAGCGAACTGCCGGTCCCGCGTCCCAACAGATCCCCTGACCTCCCCGACACCGGCATCCGTGGCAGTCCCAACCGATATCGCGCCGTCGCTTGCTGTACTTCGGGATCGAATCGCATCTCGATAAGTCCGATGCAAATCACATCGTCGGCGAGGCATTGCCCGGTTCCGACGATGTCTCAGATGTCGAAACGGGTTTGTCCGCTTGAGGCGTGGCGGGTTGTGTTGCGAAAACCGGCTGCCGCAGAACCTCGGCGGCTCCCGCGAACATGGCTTTCAAATTCAACAGCACAGCCAAGACCGCGGCGACGCACACTACGCTGAAGGTTTCGGGTTGCGGAGTCCAGCCGCCGTAGTTGCTGAAGCCGGAAAGAGTCGAAAACGGATTCGTCACCTTGAGCCTGTCGAAAGACTCTTGGTACTTACGCATCCCGAACGCGCTGGGTAGGACCGGGACAATAATACCCAACAAAAGCATGATGAGTGTGATGACACGCGCATGCGTCGGCCGAACTTCGGGCGAGAACCGTCGCAGCCAGCGACCAAAGGCGCTCCCGATGCCGAGATAGGCGACAATGTAAAAAATCATCGTCAGTACCCAATAGTTGACGTCGAAAGCGGAACCGGTTCGCAGCCCGAGAACCCTGAGCACGCCGAGCACGATGAAAGCCAGGACGCCTAAGTGCAGCAACAGATACAAAAAACCGCGGTGCCCGCCTGGCAAGAACGGGATCGCCAGCAGGCGCAGGACGGGACGGGGATACCCGCGCCGCACACGCCGCGAGACGAAGTCGGATTCGGTCGCCGTGAAGAAGCCGACGATGCAACAATGCGCGCCGCAGACCGACGCCATGATCGCGACATCCTCCGGTGAAATCGCAGAGCCGCCGGGAGCCATCCAAACGAGCGCGACCAACACCGCAATCCAAAACAGTACGAACTGCAACGAGCACGCCAGCCGAATGCCGGTGCTGCGATTGTCGGATTCAAACGTCAGTTGAGCCGTCGCGATCTGTTGAAACAAATGAAAGAACGACAACCCGAAGACGACCGCGCAGCCGACGTAATACCAAAAGTACGGCTCATCAAACGCGATCGGTTCCATCAGCATGTAGGGGAGGCCGAACAACACCACCAAGATCAGCCAGACCATGCCGCCAAAGACCAATAACGTCATGCCGCCTTGAGCGTGTCGATTTTGTGGCACGGCCGCCAGCATGAGTGCGAGCATCGTCAGGCAGAGCGTCACTAACAACGACGACGCCAGAATAAAGGTCACCTGCGCGAGATCGAACCCTTGCAGCAGTGAAGTGAACGCGATGAACGGGGCGATCGCCGAGTAATAGATGAAGACCTGCACCATCGCACTCGACAGTTTGCCCAACACCAGTTGCCGCGGAGCCAAGGTGGTGATGCTCAACAGTTCCAGCGTCGTTTGATCACGCTCGTTGAGCAAACTGCGGTACGCCGTGTACGGGATGACGGCAAAGATCGCCAGCGCCAGCACATCGAAGTACAGAATGAAAAACCCACGGCCCGCCGAGCCGAACTCCAGCGAGTCTCCGGCGGTCAGCGTGCCGAAGACCGAAATCATCCAC
>CAYSHJ010000481.1:0-3378 GCA_964430385.1 uncultured Planctomycetaceae bacterium | reverse complement strand
GCCCAATGGCACTCACTTTGACCTGTAGCTGAACTCGCAAGAGTTCAGAGGATCGCCGAAACCGGCTGAATTCTTGCGAATTCAGCTACGTCGAACAGCAACGTGAAGTTGAACGTCGGACAAAGTGAGTGCCATTGGGCGCTAGCCCAATGGCACTCACTTTGATGGGTGCGATGATCAGCCGGAACGCGCTAGCGTCCGGTTTGTCGTCAGTTCTTGTGTCCGAACCGGACGCTAGCGCGTTCCGGCTGATCAAAGTGAGTAATTTCGAAGCAAAGTATTATTTTACAAAGACATAAGTCGATTACGTCCCGTAAAGAGTGCTCTGAGTCGCAGCCTAAATCGTGCTACTCAAAGCACCGTAACGTCTCAAATTGTATTACCACCTCATTCATTTCAATATTTGCAAAACACTTAAATAACCCAAATTGACATCAACGCTGCTGGCCATTACTTTGTTGGGCCCAAGTTCGGTGAGACGCAGCCGGGCTCGGTGGGAATGCGACCCTAGCTCATTCAAACGGTGAGGTCAGAAAATGTTGATGGG
The DNA here is from genome assembly GCA_964430385.1 of uncultured Planctomycetaceae bacterium. Classification (GTDB taxonomy): domain Bacteria; phylum Planctomycetota; class Planctomycetia; order Planctomycetales; family Planctomycetaceae; genus CAYSHJ01. The sequence continues at coordinate 2,831 of CAYSHJ010000481.1, read as the reverse complement.
ACTTTTCGCTGGTGTTCGTGATTCGTTCTCCAAATGGACGCGAGTCGCTGGGCGCGATCATCGAGCGCGCCGAAAGGCCGCGACACGTCGCGGGCTCAGTCTCGAGGCGCTGGAAGACCGCTATCTCTTGAGTACGTTCTTGGTCAAGCACACTCCGTATCTGCAGCTTGGCGACGCGCCGCTGACGGGTTTCGCGGGCAGCGACACAGACCGGGTTCAGATCATTTGGCAAACAATGCCTGGCAGCGGCAGCGGGAACGACAGTTTCGTGGTCGAGTACCGGCCCGCAGGCGCAGCGTCTTGGACCAATGCCGGACCGATCAGCACCTTCGACACGGGCGTTTCGAGCCGCGTCAACCGCTTCGTGGACGTCACGGGGCTCGACTACGACGCTGACTATGAATACCGCGTGCGGCACATGCGCGACGCCGCGGTCGTAAACGACTATCAGGCCACATTCCATACGCGGCTTCCCGCGGGATCGAACCAACCGTTTACGTTCGTGGCCTACGGCGATTCGGCGTCGGGCACGCCGCCGACGGGATTCATCAACGTGCAGAACCGCATCAACACGATCACTTCGTCGTTCGTCGTGATGGCGGGCGACAATGCCTACGGCAGTGGGACGCATGCGCAGTATGACCTCCGTTTCGATCCGACGATCAACGCCCCGACGCCAGAGTACAACAAGAACCACGTGGAATACTACTCGCTCGGAAACCACGATATCGCGACAGCCGCCGGCCAGCCATCACGCGACAATTATGCGGTGCCGATTCCCGTGGCCGGAGTCACCAGTTCCGTGAATGGGCCGGCCGGTGTGCCACCGGAAAATAACTATTCGTTCGACTACGGCAATGCCCACTTTGCGATTTACGACAGTAACGGCGGAATCAGCACGGCCGAGGCCGACTGGATGGTGGCCGACATGCAGGCCAGCACGGCCCGATGGAAATTCGTTGTTTATCATCACCCGATGTCCACCACCGATGCGTTGGCCCAACAATTGCGCGACGCGGGAGTCGATGTGTTTCTGGGCGGACACATTCACAGCTACAGCCGCAGCCTGAGCGGCTCTCAATACACCGAGGGCAACCAAATCATTGAGGTCATCGTTGGCACGGGCGGTGCCAGCAGCACTCTTTCGAATCAGGGCTTCTTAAAGATCGACGCCACCGCCAACAGCCTCACGTTGACCCAAATTCGTGCGGACAGCGGAGCCACGGTGGATTCGTTCACCATCACGGCCCAAATCACCGGCCCCGGCTCCGCACCGACGAACGTGGCTCTGTCGGCCAATACCGTTGCGGAGAACTCTCCAAATAATACTGTCGTCGGCACGTTCTCCACGACCGATCCGGATGTGGGCGACACGCACACCTACTCGCTGACGAACAACGCGGGCGGGCGTTTCGGCATCTCCGGCAGTCAACTGGTTGTCGCCAGCAGCAGCCTCCTGGACTTCGAGACAAACACCAGCCACACGGTCACGGTCCGCAGCACCGACTCGAGCGGGAAGAGTTTCTCCAAGAATTTTACGATCAATGTCACGAACGTCATCGAAGTTCCCACCGCCAATGGCAACACGTACGTGGTGGGACGGGGAACGACGCTCAACGCCAACGATGCGACCGGCACCGTGGGCGGAATAAACGACGACAGCGTGCTGGCCAACGACACGAACCCCGAGAACGGCCCGTTCTCGGCGATATTGATGGCTGGGCCGACGCATGCGTCCGGCTTCACCCTGAATCCGAACGGCACGTTCACGTACACCCACAACAATGACAGTGCGACCAACGACAGCTTCACGTACCGCGCCTCGGACGGGATGAACCAGAGCAACATCGCGACAGTCACCATCACCATCAATCCCGATGGGGGCACGCCGACGACGGTCTCCTTTCAGGAGGGTGTCAACGGCTACGCTGGGACGATCGATACCACGATCAAAGCCGCGTTTCCGACGTCGACGTCATCTTCGTCGGCCACGACCATTGACGCGAACGACTACCCGGATAAGGGAGCGCTCCTGCGTTGGGAATTGCCTTCGATTCCGATGGGGAGCATCGTCCAATCGGCCTCGATCACATTGTCGATTACGAATACCACCAACCTCACGTATGAGTTTTACGAACTCTTGCGGAGTTGGACGGAAGGAGGCGCCACCTGGAACCAGTATGCCACTGGAGTCAATTGGGGAGCGGCGGGAGCACAACAGATTGGCGTCGATCGTGCCGCAGCCGTGTTGGCCTCCTTCACTTCGCCGAATCCGGGCTTTGTGACGATCAATCTGAATGCTGACGGGATCGCGTTGGTGCAGAAATGGATCGACACACCGTCGACCAACCATGGCGTCACGATTCAGGAATATTCATCTTCGGGTGGCAACAGTGTCGGCTTTGACTCCAGCGAAGCGACCACCGCCACGAACCGGCCAAAACTCACGTTCACGTACATAAATCCACCAACTCCGCCGACGATCATGACGACTGCCAGCGTACTCTCCTACACCGAGAACAACCTGGCGACGGCGATCGATCCGGGGTTGACGACGTCCGACCCCGACAGTGCGAACTACTTGGAAGCGACGGTGTCGATCTCAGGCGGGTTCACGTCGGGCGAGGATCTGTTGGGATTTGTGAATCAGAACGGGATTTCGGGAGTCTACAACGCGGCCACTGGACTACTGACCCTCTCTGGATCCTCCAGCGTGGCCAACTACCAGACGGCGCTGCGATCGGTTACGTACGTCAACACGAGCGAGAGCCCCGTCACGGCGAACCGGACGGTGACGTTCTGGGTGAACGACGGCGGGTTGACCAACAGCG
>CAYSHJ010000480.1:0-3494 GCA_964430385.1 uncultured Planctomycetaceae bacterium | reverse complement strand
CAATTGCGAGTCAGGTGCTGGCGGAGACTTCTCGGCCAGAGAAATCCTTCGGGTTCCATTGGACATCGGAGCAATGCCTTAAAAATCCATCTTCCGAGAACACAGACAGTTTCAACCAGCCACTCCAGACCCAGAAGAACTGATACTTTTGGAGGCGCTTCTGGTACTTCTGCGCCACTTCCGACTGATACACTTGGGCTGTGAGGAAGCGGAAGAACCGGTCCACGTCAGTCTTGTGCTTGTGGAGGTGCCGTTGTGTGAGGCCGAACGTGTCGATCGTGTCGATAATCGGCTTCAGCAAGCCCACCAGCTTCTGAGCCAGTTGCTTCAAATTTTCATCGAACGGATTGTGTAACACATCGTCATTGACGTCTCGTATGAAGTGGATCAGGCACTTCTGCTGCGGGCATTTGGGAGCATCGTAGGCAGCATAGAAGTCCGAGACGAGTACGCCGGTAAACCCAGGAAGCATATCTTCCAGAATGGTTCCTTCCCTCGTTGGGGTATAAACGTAGACGACTTCCTCCATGTTCGTGAAGGCCCAGACATAGCCGGCATGTCCAACGATTTCCGCTTTGGTTTCGTCCGCATGAATCAGCAGCCCCTGACGGAGTTTTTCCTTCATCCGCTCATAGGTGGTCCGGTGCTGCTCCGCCGCCCAAGGCTTGATCCTCTTGAGAATGGCATAGCTGAAAGAAAATCCAAATAGATCATTGAGGCTCAGCGTCACATCTTCATAGGACTGACGGAGGGCGACGTGGTGGTAGATCGCCCAAGCGGACAAATTGTTGCCGAAACGAAAGTTCGCAGTACGGTAAGCGTCGGCATTGAAAGTCTTATTGCAGTCCAAGCAGCAGTACCTTAGTGAACTGTAGCGGACCAACCATCTTTTAACCCTCGACGAGGAGTATTTCAGATCGAACACGACTTTGTTGCTAAACTTCCGGTTAGAGTTGCGGATCTTCGTGCCCCCACACGCTGGGCACTTCACCGGATTTGGGCACTCAACCTTTTGGTTTAGCTTGGGTTTACTCTTGGCCGCACGTTTCTTTCGACAAAGGCTCTTCCGCATCGCCGGTGAGGTCCGGAGGTAAACCTTGTCTCGCTGGTAGTCGGAGTAAGCACAACGGTTGATCGCCGCCAACTCCGGGCAGAAGAACTCGGTCTTCCCAAACCGGAATCCCGTCTCCTTCTGGAGATCCTCTGCAGACACCACGGCGGGTTCGTCCCTTGGTGCCGCCCCAGCGCAGACGGACAGCACGAATTCCGTAACCCGCTGGAGCGCCAGGCAGTCCTCCAAGTTGTAGCGAAGCAACTCCTGTTTGAGGGTTTCGTCCCCGCTCATCTCCCAGGCCAGCCGCCAGGCCATGCTTTGGATACCCGACGCATTGGCGGCGGTCCATGTGCTGCCCAGGAAAGTTGCGATGTCCTTCAGGCCGTTGTAACGGGTCGGAAAGTAGATGTGCGAGTAGATGGCGGCCAGCATGTTGCACGACCGGGCACGGATGCGGTCGATCGTTGCTACTCCCTCCTCATCGGCCAGCCGGCGCATCCGGTCGAGGTAACGCAGTTCGTACTGGCCGTAGTGGTACAGCGTGTAGTCCTCGAAGCTGTTGATAACCCGGCTGCAAGCGTCCCATATGGCCTTTTCTTGAGTGCGGTCGTCGGCCCAGAAGAAGTAGGTCTTAGTGCAGTCGTCCACCGCAGCGACGAGGCCAATGAGATAATCGAAGCCCCGGTCGGGGATGCCCTCAATGTCGAGGTAGAGAGCGGCGCGGGAGCGTGGGACCGTCGGGCTGTCCAGGACGTAAACCTTCTTGTCGCGAACGGCGACGGCCTGGAGGGCGTGATCGTGCTTCCGGACTTTGCCGCTCTTCCGCTTCCCGCGCCGGCCGGGCCGGTAAGTGTAAGCGAACTGGGTGACCGTCGTGACGCCGCGGCTTCGCTGCTTCTCGACTTCCTGCTCCGACATGCCTCGCAGGAGGCTCAGGTCATCCGCTTCCTCCGCGAGTCGCTGGCAGTCGGCTCGGAACTCGCAGATGTTGCAGTGCCGGTTCAAGGTCACACGAGGGGCAACGCCTTCCGCTTGGGCAGCCTGGATCTGGGCGACTAACTCCCGCACTTCACCGACCAGCGGCTCGATTTTGCACTTCAGCACCTTGTGGCAATGCCCGTGAACGATCTTGCCGATTGGCGGCAACACCGACTGAACCGAAGATAAAGCCAGTGCGTTGAAGGCGAGGAGCAGCTTATCGGTACGCGAGACGGTCTCATTCAGAATGAAGAGAACCGGGGCATAAACCGATGCACCGTTCGGGTCCGTCGTTTTCATCCGCTCTGCGGCCTGGATCAGCGAAGACAAGCCATCACCCGAAGCAGTCGCGTTGACGATGATCTGCGGCGAGCTCTTCAGGGTCACCTCCAGGCGAGGCGGATCATACAAGACGTCCTGCTCACGGTACGGGGCACAGAACGTCTCCAATGCCTGCTGCCGGTAGATGTGCCCCAGTTCGACCAGGACCGTCTCAATGTCCGTCGGTCGTCCGTGAGTGCCAGCCGCGAGTAAGAACGCTTTGCGTTTGCAGTGCAGGAAGCTGACGAAGATGTTGTTGGTGACCATAGCGGATCTCCGGGTTTGCAGTTGCTTCGCGTGTTCGGCGTTCGCTTCCATGTCGTCGATTTCTGTTTGAGGCAACCTGGCTTTGACACGCTCCCAAGCGCCGGGCGGGTTCGAGTCTTGGTCGAGCTTCCCGCTTCTGCAAGTGGTCCTTGATCGCAGTCAACTCATGGAGGTCGTCGTCTCACGTGAAAATCGTTTCGATGACCTTCAACTTCGCTAACCAAAACTTTCTGAGCGTCGCGATGTTGGCGAGGCACGCTGCGATGACGCGCTGCGAGAACGGCCGGTCGATCGCCAGCTTTCACGGACAGTTGTTGCTGTTGCGCCGAGCCCGGATGCCGCTGTCGGTCACGCGCGTGTACGAGACCAGAAACTTGCACAAGTGCGGCGGTTTGTTTGCCTTACCAGGCCGTCGTTGTTCAGATTCTCATGGCGCGACCGCATTGACGACGAACTCGAACAGTTCTTTTGTTTTTGTTCCGCTTGCGGATCGCTTTCCAGCCGACGTTGCGGAAGCCGGCGTCCTCGAACAGCGCGGCGTAGATTTTTTCGACGGGCAACATCGTGTCGTAGAACTTTGAGTTGCCCACGATGTAGAAGCAGCGAGCATTGGGCGTCACGACTTTCCGCAGGCTCTGGAGATGTAGCTTGATGTCGTCGAAGTAGCGATGCACGTACTTGCCCAGCAAGGAATGGACACCACGCGCCGATTGCCACCACTGCGATTTCAGTTGATTACGGCAATCCCAGCAGCGATCGCACTGCTTGCCGGACACGCTCGGCCCAGCGGAGCGCGGATGTGGCTTGACGCTTCGAGGTGTTCAGACCGGGATAGCGGGCCTCGACGGCGAATTCCGAATCATGAAACGGCTCG
>CAYSHJ010000479.1:0-3413 GCA_964430385.1 uncultured Planctomycetaceae bacterium | reverse complement strand
AGATTGTGGTTGATGCGATCCACCCCCGCCTGCTTCAGCCGCAACGCCTGCTCCGGCGTGAGCAGACCCAGGCAACAGCAGATGTGCAGACCAAATTGGTCCTTGATCTTCTCGACGACGCTGGCAACGTGCTCGACCTCGCGGTTCGACGGCCCGCGACCGCTGGCCACGATGCAATACGTCCGAGCCTGCAAGCTCGCCGCCGCCGCCGCACCTTCCATCAGCTTACGCTCGTTGAGCAGCGGATACCGCGAAATGTCCGCCTCGGAGTTGATGTTCTGCGAGCAGTACCCGCAGTCCTCGGGACAGAGGCCACTCTTGGCGTTCTTCAAATAATAGAAGTGAACCTTGTGCCCAAAGTGCATGAGCCGAATCCGAAACGCGGCGGCGACCAGCGCGGGGACGTCGTCATCCGGGGCGGTCAGGATCAAGAGGGCTTCGGCGCGAGTCACCTCGCCACCAGAGAGGACTCGATCCGCCAGAGCATTCCAGTCGCACGCACACGCCGCACTTGTTTGAACGGTTCTCATCGTCATCGGAGCCTTTCGAGGAGTCAGTGCTTGGGGCGACAGTCTAAGCCTCAATCAAGCGACCCCACTGGGCTTGCTCCAGTGGTTTACGGGATTCAGCACTACTGAGCCGTTTGTTTCGCGTGACGCCAAGTAGTGCAAAATCCCGCGAGCCACCGGGGCAAGCCCGGTGGGGTTCGGTCGTTTGAAGTCTAAGAGGCGGCGTGCCGTGACGAAACGGAGCGGCGGACCTGAACGGCCAAGATTCCATCGGCTGCGAGATGTTTGGGTCGATCTGGCTTGGGAATCCGCGTCCTTGACGCTTTCCGACGCGAGCTAAGAGAATGCCGCCGCGAGTAACGGACCAAAAGTGTTGGGAGTGACGGGTGGCCTCAGTGGAAGAGACAAGTGGTCGTTTGCGAGGCATGATCGGCGACAGTCCGGCCATGCGCGAGGTCTTCGCGTTGACTCGCCGCGTCGCGTTGACCACGGCCACCGTGCTGCTGACCGGAGAAACCGGGACCGGCAAGGAACTGGTCGCTCACGCGCTGCACGAACTGAGTCCGCGGGCGAGTGGCCCGTTCGTTCGCGTCAATTGCGGCGCGCTCAGTGAATCGCTGCTGGAAAGCGAGCTGTTCGGACACGTTAAAGGCGCGTTCACGAATGCGATCGAAAACCGCACCGGCCGCTTCGAGGCGGCTCACGGGGGCACGATCTTCCTCGACGAAGTCAACAATATGAGCCACACGCTGCAAGTCAAACTGCTGCGCGTGCTGCAAGAACACGAGTTCGAACGGGTCGGCGACAGCCGCACGATTCAAGTTGACTGCCGCATCGTCTCCGCGACCAATCGCGATCTGCTCGCGGAGATCGACCGGGACCGTTTCCGCGAAGACCTATATTACCGGCTGAATGTCGTGTCGATTTATCTCCCGGCCCTGCGCGAACGAGCCGACGACGTGCCGCTGCTCACCGAACACTTCGCGCGGCAGTATGCCAACGACAACAACCGACCGCTGCCAAAATTCGCGGCTGACGTGATCGGCTTTCTGCAACGCTACGCTTGGCCCGGAAATGTCCGAGAACTACAAAACTACATCGAGCGCGCGATCGTGTTGTCGACCGGCGATACGTTGACTTCCGACTTGTTGCCGCCGCACGTACGCGGCTTGGCTCCTGTCCGCATGGGGCGACCTCAAGCGACGGATTTGCAGAAGCTGGCGACCGAGTTGGTCTCCGCCAGCATCCTGCAAGCCGGTCCGGACGCCGCCGACTTGCATGAGCGATCCGTGTCGCTCGTCGAAAAGGAAGTCATCCTGCAAGTGCTGCGATCTTGCCAAGGAACACAGACAAAGACCGCCGACCGGCTGGGCATCAACCGCAACACGCTGCACAAGAAGATCAGCGACTACAAGCTGGAGTCGGAAGCACGGTGACGACGCCACCTCGTCGCCATCTCGTTCGCCATCTCGTTCCCAAGCTCCGCTTGGGAATGCGGTCCGGGAAGCTCTGCTTCCCGTCTCGCGGCACTCGCCGTGTGTTCGCGAAGCGGAGCTTCGAGGCGTTGGTTCCCAAGCGGAGCTTGGGAACCAGCGTGCGGTCGTTTGTATTATGAGTGTATTGGCTTTGCCTCGCGGCCCGTTCGCCATATCCTGCTACGAATGATGATTGACTTGGACAAGGTGAGTGTCTTTTGTTTCCTCGCCAGTTACGTGGTAGCGTTTGGACTGGAGTGGACGCGGCTCATGCGCCGGCCGGGAATCAGCCGGTTGCTGGTGCTGGCGCTCGGATTGGCTGGGTTCGTGGCGCATACGGCATATTTGCTGGTTCGCAGCCGCAGCCTCGAGGAACCTGCGCCGCTGCTGAGTTCGACGCACGACTGGCTACTGGTGCTGGCGTGGGTCGTGGTCTTGCTGTACCTGTTCCTGACGACGCTTGACCGAGACTTGGCGATCGGTCTCTTTTTACTGCCGGTCGTGCTGTTGTTTGTCGGCTCGTCGTACTTCGTCAGCAAGCAAACGAATCCGCTGCTGGAGGGAAACCGTGGTCTGGCGATGTTCCATGCGTCGCTGTTGGTGTTTGGCATTGCCGGAGTCGTGGCCGGAGTCATGCTCAGCCTGATGTACGTCTTTCAGCATCGGCGGCTGAAGAATCATCAAGCTCAGCAACAAGGTGTGGCCTTGCCGAGCTTGGCTCGTTTGGCACGCTGGAACTGGTGGGCGGTCGTCGTCAGCGTGCCGATGCTGACGCTTGGCCTGGGTAGCGGCGTCGCGTTGGGGCTGAAGTCGCGAAAGACCGGGCCGCCGCTGTCGTTTGCGGACCCGCTGGTCATTGGACACGGGATCGTCTGGCTGGTATTGATGTCACTGTTCATCTGGTTGCTGACGACACGCCGTTCGACCGGCAAACAAGTCGCCGCACTGACGCTTTGGGCCGGCTGCTTTTTGCTGGCGATCTTGATCGGGTTGCAGGTGTTGACGGGCGAAGGGTTGTCGTCGTGGCATGGAGGCAGCAAGGCGTCTCACATTAGCCCAACGCGCGAGCGAGGGATTCGATTGTCGCTTGGACGACGTCCCTCGCTCGCGCTTCGGGCTAGTGTGCCCTCCACCTCGACGGAGGTGTCGCGGTGAACCTCCAAGTCATCTACTGCAATCATCAGTCGGCCAACTTGTCCGTGCGTGAGCGGTTGGCGTTCGCGGGTGACAAGCTGGAGCGGGCGTATCGCGAGTTGCTGGGCCGCTTCCGCAACGCCGAGTTCGTCGTGCTCTCGACGTGTAATCGGGTCGAGGTGTATTCGGCTCAAGAGTCGGTCGAAGCCGCGCCGACGCAGCGGCAGATCGCGGAGTTCGTCTCTGAGTTTCATCATGTTCCGTTGGCCGAGTTCTCGGACGAGTTGTTAGCTCA
>CAYSHJ010000478.1:0-3503 GCA_964430385.1 uncultured Planctomycetaceae bacterium | reverse complement strand
AGATGCAGCGTCGCGGGTTGGTGCTGGCGATGCTCATGCGGCTGAAGCAGGTCTGCAATCATCCGTCGCAGTACCTCGCTCAGCCGGAGTTCGCGGCAGAGGAGAGTGGCAAGTTCGCGCGGCTGGCTCAAATCTGTCAGCCCATCGCCGAGCGGCAAGAGAAGATGCTGGTCTTCACGCAGTTCCAATCGCTGTGCGAACCGCTCGCCAGATACCTCGGCGACGTCTTCGGTCAGCCGGGCCTGGTGCTGCATGGCGGTGTGGCGGTCGGCAAGCGGCAGGAGTTGGTGCGGCGATTTCAGGAAGAGGATGGCCTGCCCTTTTTCGTGATCTCGGTCAAGGCGGGGGGCACGGGCTTGAACCTGACCGCCGCGTCGCATGTCGTCCATTTTGACCGCTGGTGGAACCCGGCTGTTGAGAACCAAGCCACCGACCGAGCCTTCCGCATCGGCCAAAAGCGAAACGTGCTGGTCCACAAATTTGTTTGCCGTGGCACACTGGAAGAACGCATCGACCAGATGATTCGCGATAAACAAGAACTCGCGGATCAAGTGCTCGGTTCGGGAGGCGAGACGCTACTCACGGAGATGAGTGATCGCGAACTGCTGAAGTTCGTCGCGCTGGACATCACACGCGCGGCGGAGGAATAGCGGAGTCCTTGGAGCGCTGTGGCTCGACGCAGCAATCCAGGAATGACTTGCCAAACGTCCGTCTCATCGACACATTTCCGTCACGCTTGATCGTGTCGTGTTCAGCACACTTTCCCACAGAACGGAGTCGATCATGGGTTGGGGTTATTACGAATGGAGTCCGTATGTGCCGGTTGCTCAGAAGCGAGCGAACGCTGTGAAGCACGCGCTGCAGTTGGCGAAGAAGCAAGGCCGCCAGCCGGCGCCCGTAAAGCTGGAAGGCCGCAAGATCACCACGACGTTCTGGGGCAAGGCGTGGTGCCAGAACCTCGAAGCCTACAGCGACTACGCCAATCGCCTGCCGCGGGGCGCGACGTACCTTCGCAACGGCTCGGTCGTGGACTTGGTGATTAAGCCGAAACGGATCGAGGCCGTTGTTGCTGGTTCGGAGACCTACAAGATCACGATCGACATCAACGGACTCGCGAAAGGGATGTGGGTCAAGATTAAAGAAGACTGCTCGGCCTCGATTGATTCACTGCTCGATCTGCTGGCGGGCCGGTTCTCCGACGGCGTGATGCAGCGAATGACTCGCCAAAAGGAGGGCCTGTTTCCGTCGCCCAGCGAGATTAAGATGAAGTGTAGTTGCCCGGATTCTTCCTACTGCTGCAAGCACCTCGCGGCGGTGATGTACGGCGTGGGAGCACGGCTCGACAATCAACCCGATCTGCTGTTCGTGCTCCGCGACGTCGATCATCAAGAACTCGTGTCACAAGCTGTCGCCGAAGGAAACCTGGAGAAAGAACTGACTGGTGGCGAAGGCGATCTCGTCGGCGAAGACCTGGGCGAGATCTTCGGAATCGAACTGGATGACGCTTCTGCCGTCCCGCCGCCGACACCCAAGAAGTCCAAACCGAAACGCGATCGTTCCCCCAAGCTGGCGACGAAGAAGACGCTTTCCGTCAAGCCGAGCGTCCTCAAGAAGAAGCCCGCGAAGAAGAGACCGAAAAAAGTCGTCCAGGCCGCGTCCAGGAAGCCAGCGGCGAAGAAGAGGACTCATGCGCTTGACGCGAAGAACACAAACCGGGTTCGAACTTAGACTCGCCAGATCAATGACGCGGACGTCGCTGAATTCGCCAGAATTCAGCGTCTTTCGAATCACAAACGACTGAACTCTGGCGAGTTCAGCTACGGTTTAGCGCCGTCGATCAAATTGAACGGTATCGTGATTAACCCCGCGGATTCAGATCCGTTCCGGGGATACAGGTTTCCCAAGACTTTACATCACGAAGTTCGATTTATGGTGCCAGCGTTCCAATTTGATCGTGCCGTTTAATCTGTGGTAGACAGCGAATTCACCAGCCGGCCGTGTTTGTCGGCGATGGCGATTGCTGCGCCACTCGGATTGCTGGCGATCACACAGCGCGGCTTGCCGTTCTCGCCGAACAACCGGATTTCCGCTTCTCGCGAGGTTGCGTTAAAGCCGAGCACGATTCGGTCCTCGCCGTTGGCACCAACGAACACAATTCGCGACCGTTCAACGCTGCTGAGATAGATTCGCGACCCGCCGTCATTGTCTGCCACGGACAGCGTCGCACAATCGATTCGAGACGCCGTCAACTTCCCGACCGTCCATTCCCGCGTCAGTTCTTCACGTAATGCGGACAGATCGCGCTTCGACTCACTAGCCTGATTGCGACTTTTCGTCGCCGTCCATGCACTCCAGACGTTCGTTCCCACCAACGCCACGACAATGATCGATAGACCAATATTCCGCCGCCACCGCCGCAACCACTCCAACTGTGCCGCCAGTTTCATCGCTTCCTCCAAGATTGAGGGTGAGAGACCCCCACCATCCGAATCGCCGGCTGGTCCGATTGCAAGTCCCCTCACAGGGAACAAAACCGAGGCGGCGTTAGCCCGAACTTTTTTCCATAGAGAAAAAAAACGTCTTGGTGAGGCGAGGTTTTCACGCGGTTTTGAGTGCGCGGTTTCCAGCCACGCCCGAGTGGATTTCGGTGGCGACCGTGCGGATCACGTACATGCCGTCGAGCACCGCCTCGGCCGCGATCTGCTCCGTCTTATACCGGTCTGTGACTGTAGATGTCACTCCGCGCGAGATGTCATTGCGAGGCCTTCGAATCCGTGTCAATTCAACAGTCGCTCCAGGTCTTCGGCGGTGAGATTGCGGAGGACACTGTTGTCGGCCGAGATAATGGCGTCGGCGAGGTCGCGTTTGGTGGCTTGTAGTTCGAGGATTTTTTCCTCGACCGTGTCCTTGGCGATCAGGCGATACGCGAAGACGTGTTGCGTCTGGCCCATGCGGTGAGCGCGATCGACGGCTTGAGCTTCGACGGCGGGATTCCACCACGGATCGAGAATGAAGACATAGTCGGCGGCCGTCAGGTTCAGGCCGTGCCCGCCCGCCTTGAGGCTAATCAGGAATAGCGGGCACTGCGGATCGGACTGGAATCGCTCCACACGGGCTTGTCGGTCCCGAGTGCGGCCATCCAAATACTCGTAGACCACCTTCTGCTTGTCGAGATGCGTGCGGACGATGCTCAGCAACGACGTGAATTGGGAAAACACGAGCGCTTTATGTCCTTCCGCCACGACTTCGGAGATCTGTTCCAGCAGTGCTTCCAGCTTGGCACTGGATTCGCCAACCCGCTTCTTATCCAGCAAGCCGGGATGGCAGGCGACCTGCCGCAGCCGCAACAGCGCTTCGAGCACGTGCATCTTGGATTTCGCGAAGCCCGATTCGGCCACGGTCTTGGTCAACTTCGTGCGGTAGTAGTCACGCAGCTCGTTGTATTGCTGGCGTTCTTGCTCAGAAAGTTCGCAGTGAATCGTCTGTTCGGTCTTCTCCGGCAG
>CAYSHJ010000477.1:0-14604 GCA_964430385.1 uncultured Planctomycetaceae bacterium | reverse complement strand
AGCCGGTCTCACCCCCAAGCTCAATGTCTCACTCCGCCCTCAAAATCTCACCGAACCCCATCCTCCAGCATCTGCCCTCGCGCGTGCGTCCCACCGCTGCGCGCCGACCGCGCGCCAAATCGGGGCGGCAGTGCCATTCGTGGCAGGTTCCCTTCGCTTCGGTGGCAATGGTGGTTGCGGATGCGTTTGTGGCTAATGGCGTGGACGAAACAAACGTCAGCGCTCTGCGAATTGCAACGAGTGGTGAAGAACTTTCGCGATTGCTCAGCGAGCAAGGCGTCACCGTAAGTTTCCGGCCGTTTCAGGTGGCCGCAGAAAACGCGAAACGCCATAAAGAAGCTATGACCATTATTCATGACGTGTACGTGGTCTGGCGACAGACGCGCGGACTCGCCCCCGTTTCTGGCGACTTGGATGGAACCCTACATCCTAGCGCTTACCTTGATGAATGGGACGCTGTCACGACGTTTCAACAGGCGCTGGCGACGATTAAGGATACGGATTTTGCGGCTGCCTGTGTCGGCTGCGAGGCTGCGGAAGAGGTCCGGACACATCTCGGAATACCGACGGAAGAGGTTGCCAAACTGGACACGCAGCGACAGGCGGATTTGGCGGAGGCTGCTCGCCAAAAGCGGACGTTTAGCGTGGCTGGTACGGACTTCGAATTGGGGAAAGACGATTTCTCGACACTGTTTGATAGGCTAGGTGTTGGCAGCGGCACGATCGACATCGCGAGCTTCACGCCGCTGCTACAACCCGGTGCGGCATCGACAGGCGGTGGCGGTGCAGGAGGGGCGATTCCGGGGAAATCATCGCACAAGCGACCTTCGGCTGAGACGAAAGAGATCGTAGGCGTCGTTGGTGAAATGTTGGGCTACCGCTATTTGCAGGCGAGGTTCGGCGAGAGCATCGTGACTCGCGACGCTTGGTTGTCGGAAATTCGGCTCAAGGTGTTCCCCCTGGTTCCAGGCGAACTCGATCAAACGAGTGACGGTCTTGGATTCGATTTTCGCTTCCGAGCCGGCACCGCAGAATGGCATATCGAGGTGAAGGCGACCATGGGAGACGATGAAGAATTCGAACTGGGTCTTTCCCAGATTGACGCGGCCAGCCGTCTCGCAGGAAATAAGAAGAAGCCTTGGTGTCTACTCCGCATTCGCCGCGCGTTCTCCGGTGCCCCGGAATTCGACTTGTTACCAAACCCCTTTGAGACGGAGCACCGCCCGTTCTTTCGCATGGACAAGTCCGGCATGCGCCTCAGCTATGTCCGCAAGCGCGCGGACCGATGATGACCGAGCGAGCTTCCAATCCTATTTCGCGCGAGCAACCACTTGTGTCGGTGGATAGCACATCGGTCCCCAGTCTTCGTCGGCACCGTGGTCGATCCACACTTGAAGGATTGCCGGCAGCAACCGGCTCATCATCGTGACGCAGTGTTTCAGAGAGGAGCGGTTCAGCCGACTTCCACACGTCGCGGCACCGTGACTGAGTTGGCAGCGGAGCAAATAGATTCTGCTCACGACTTGTTCCAAGATGTTGAGCCAGCGCCCCTCGACGTACCAACTCAGCGCCTTGTGTCGGCCATTTCGTGCCTTTCCGGCGGATTTTGCGGACGGGTCTTCCCAGAAGTAATGGTTGAGGTATTCGTCTTCCAAGATGCAAAGAACCAGCGGCTTGTGGTCCTGTAGCACGTTGGCCAGATGGCTGGAGTGATCCAGTGCGCGAACTTTCCCAAGGAATGCTTGCCAACTTCGGCGGTCGGCGGCAGGTTCGAGTGCGGTTTGATCCCATTGGCCGTAGAGCGCGTTGAAGGCGATCCACTGGTGGAGAAGGATTTGGTCGGCGTGACGAACCGGATCAAACTGCTCGACTTCGCTCATCCAACTGCACGCTCGATGAAAGCGAATCGTCGTTGGATGATCTTGTCGGACAGCGATCAGTCGCTCTTTGTGTGGTTTCCATTGGCGGCGCAAGTCACGAACGGTTTGTTGCGATTCAGACATGGTCGGTGTCCTGACTGATGCACGAGTCAACCAATCGGTCGTGCGCTCAGACATCAGAGAATCGAGCTTCGTCAGATGCAAGCCAGTCGGAGGCGATCACTCCGATTCCGTTTGGCAATTTGTCATCCCGAAAGCTCCGTCATCACGGCGGCTTGCGACAGCACGTTGTAAAGCTGCCGGACGTTGCCGGGCCAAGGCTGCTGTTTCACAAATGCCGTTGCGGAGGCAGACAGGGATTTGTGGGTGTAGCCGGGTTCCTCTTGCTCGAATTGGCGATTGGTCTGGGTCAGCAGCCGGTCGGTGATGTGGGGGATGTCACTGCGACGCTCACGCAGTGGCGGCAAGGTGATCGAGAAGACGGAGAGGCGATAGAAGAGGTCTTCTCGAAACGTCCCGGCCG
This sequence comes from uncultured Planctomycetaceae bacterium, assembly GCA_964430385.1. GTDB lineage: Bacteria > Planctomycetota > Planctomycetia > Planctomycetales > Planctomycetaceae > CAYSHJ01. The sequence continues at coordinate 12,201 of CAYSHJ010000477.1, read as the reverse complement.
AGATGGCTTCGTGGAGGTCGCGATTGGTGGCGGCGATCACGCGGACGTCGACGGGAATCTCGCGATGATCGCCGACTCGGCGGATCGTTCGAGAACCGGAGCCGGTTCCGCTGGGCGATTGCAGCACTCGCAGCAACTTCGCTTGGGTCTCCAAATCGCATTCGCCGACTTCATCGAAAAACAACGTGCCACCGGCGGCCGACTCGAAGGCTCCCTTGCGGTCGCGATCGGCTGGGTACTACCGGAATTGTGGGCAGAGATCAGCCGGAACGCGCTAGCGTCCGGTTCGAGCCGTTACAAACCGGGGCTAGCGCCCTGCGGCTGATTGAGTTGCCAGAAAGTTTTGTCGCACCACGGCGGTCTCGACGCGGACTCGCCTTGTGAATGGCGTGCGCGAACATCTCTTTGCCCGTGCCACTCTCGCCGAGCAGCAGGATCGAAACGCCTCGCAGAGCGGCTCGCTTCGCGCGGCCAACGGCGTCTCGAATCACGCGGCTCTCACCGGCGATGTCCTCAAACCCCGCGACGTCCTGCGGGCCTTCCGCCGCCAAATGTTGCAAGTGGCTGTCGGGGTCTCGCAGGAGTTCCGGCAGGACGTCAATATCCGCGATGCGATAAATCGCCACCTAGTCCGTGGGCTTGGGCAACTCGACCGGAATGACGACCGCAGACTTCACGTCGAGCCATTTCAAATACCACTGATTCCATTCCTTCGGATAGTTGCTCAGCAGCCGAGCCTCATCGAATTCTTGCGTGGTCAACAAAGTTTTCGTCGGACCGTGGTCGCCAATCTGCGAGGCGTCGCCACCAATGCGATCCAGCAATTGCCGTTGCTTGACGCTCGGCAACGTGGCCGCCATCTCGCGCAGATCGCTATGGCCAATCCATTGAAGAAGAACCGTTCGAGACTTCATTTTGACCCCGAAATCAAAGAGATTTTGCGTCACAGCCTACTTCACGAATGTCCGTTCGCAAAACGCTCGACCGTCGTTTGTGAGCGTGTACCAATCACTTTGCCAAACAAGTTCGAGGTGTGGGCCGAGGTCGGTGGATGTGGAGTCGCGGAGTTGCTCGAAAAGTTCGAGGCCGCGATGAAAGCCTATCGGGAACCAATGCTTCATCGGTGCGGTGGCTTCGGTTCGCTCGGCCGGTGTGAGGCGGGCGAAGTCGCATTCCTTCTGTTCGTAGGTTGGATCGCGGCCGATCCACGCGAGCACCTGTCCGTCCTCAGAGAGAACCGGATAGATGACGCTGCCTCGCAAACTGAAGCCGCGTTTGTCATCGCCGCCGTACACGGCAGGATGCCGCTGCGCCATTTCTTCATCGACTCAGGAGAAAGGCAACGGTGGCGGCAGACGTAGCTCGCGGCGGCCACGAATGAGACAGGCGAGCGGGGCGGCGTCAGCCCCCGGTCCTGCGGCGAATTCACCGGGGGCTGACGCCGCCCCGTTCGCCAGAATGTCTCACGGATGGCCATGCGAGGTTTACCTCGCGAACTTCGGCGGGCCGATCAACTGCTACAAGCTCACGGCCGAGGGCTACCGCGTCTTGCATGGGGCCGAGGTCGATTTGACTCACCGCGCACGATTCGAGGCGATTGCTCCTTCACGATCTCAGTACACGTGGGCACTGGCCGAGGTCATCGTGCAGATCGTCATCGCGGGCGCATCGGAGTCGCACGGCGATGGCGGTGTTTCAAGGCGACGGCGAGGCGGTCCTCGACACCGGCCGGCAGAAATATCGGCCCGATTGTTTCTTCCAGTTCACGCACAGCGGCAAGCCGTTCAACGTCTATTTCGAGATCGACCAATCGACCGAGCCGGTCGATTCGCGGCGTCGCGTATAACACATTCCAGTTCTGGAATGGTCGAGTCGGCAGTTTGGGGCGGAACGATTCGCTCGAACAGCAAGTGCTCGTGACGATCCGCGATCCCCCCAAAATGGACATGACTCCCGAAGCGGTGACTGAGCGATTGCGTGCGGTCCCCGAATATCGAGAGCGCTTCCGGAAGGTCATTGGAACCGACGTCACTCCCGGCAACATCGCCAAAGTAATTGCGGCGTTTGAAAGAAGGCTTGACGAGCGAATCATATCCGTTGCCATCACGGTGATCTTCCCGATCTGATCGTTCAGAAACAACGTCCACGAACTTGTCTTGACCAATTGCCGCGAGAAGCTTTAGAGACCTGCCACGATCGTGAGGGATTTCACGGCCAGCGCGAGTCTGGGCCGACTCAAGCGAAGGCCGCAACAGTCGAGAGATCGAGGTTGCGTCAGAACAGGCAGGTCATGGACTCCAGACGACACCGTGACAGTTTCACTCGACTGCTGGAAACCGCTCGGTTTGCATTTCCGCTGGCGAGGGAAGCGAATCGTCGCCTGAGCACGTTGCAGATTGCGGCTACGCTGATCACGGCGATCGTCACGCCGCTGCTGGTGGTGGTGCTGGGAGCAGCGGTCGGTCAGATTGAGTCGAGCGTTTCGTCGGGACGTCCCGACAGCCGCGTTTTGGACCGTTGGGTGCTGCTCGCCGGCGCGGTGGGGTTGTTGATGACAACCGCGGAGGCGGCGAGGAAATACTGTCGGCACCGCTTGTCCGACGAGATCCGGCTGCGGGTCAATCAACGAGTGGTGTCGCACGCCGCGACTCTGGACCTGCAGTTGCTGGAACGATGTCAGACTCAAGACAGCTTGGCGCGGGCGATGAAAGACCCCGGCAGCCCGGTGTTGGAAGCGTCACACGGGTTGGTGGAGGCGGCGTCGGCGGTTGTTCAGACCGCGGGCCTGATCGGCGTGTTGTTGTGGATCGAACCGCGCTGGTCGGCGTTGTTGGGTTTGCTGGCGGTGCCGTATTTAGTGTTTCAGTGGTATTTGTCCCGCGCGGGGGCCGAGCAATCGCGAACTCGCACGGCGGCGAAACGCTGGGGGTTGTATTACGCCAGGTGCCTGGGCGATCACAGCTACGTGCCGACGATCCGCCTGCTCGGTCTTGCACCGTTGTTTTTGAAGCGGTACCAAACGACGATTGCTGAGACATTATCTGCGAGTCGCCGGTTGTATGGTCTGCGCGTCTTCGTGCAATTGACGGCGACGGTCGCGACGGTCGTGGCTCTGTGCGTGGTGCTCAGCGTCGTGGGCCGAGCGGCTCAGTTGGGGACCGTCAGCGTTGGCTCGTTTGTGGCCTATTGGACGGCGGCGTGGCGGCTGCGAACGTCGTTGACGCGGCTGGCCGATTCACTCGCGGCGGTGTTTGACGCACATTTTGCCATCGTTCAGATCCGCGAGTTTCTGTCGTTGCGGCCGACACTGGGCGAGGGACGCGGGTTGCGGCCGGAATTGCGGGGCCGGATCGAGTGCCACCACGTGACGTACCGCTATCCCGGCACGGATCAGCCCGCCGTGGTTGGTGTGACGTTGACGATCGAACCGGGCGAGACGGTGGCGTTGGTCGGGCCCAACGGCGCGGGAAAGACGACGCTCGCGCGGCTCATCACGCGACTGTATGACGTTTCGGACGGAGCGGTTCTCATCGACGGTGTCAACGTGCGCGACTGGGAATTGGAGACTCTGCACCAAGGAATGTCGGTTGTCTTTCAAGAGCCTGTGCGGTTCGAGTCGACGGCGCGAGAGAGCATCGCCTTCGGCGATTGGGAACGTCTGCTGGATCAACCGGACCAAGTGCAAGCGATCGCTGCACGGACCGGGATGGATTCCGTCATTCAGAAACTCCCACAAGGGTACGACACGCACTTGGGGCGACGCTTCGGCGAGTGCGATCTGTCGGGCGGCCAGTGGCGGCGGCTGGCGGTGACACAGGCATTGGCTCGCGACCCACGGATCATCGTGCTCGATGAACCGTATGCCAATCTCGACCCGCTCGCCGAAGAGGACCTGTATCGCAGTATCGAACGGCTGCTCCAAGGACGCACGGCCATTTTGATCTCGCACCATTTTTCGACGCTGCGTCTCGCCAGCCGCATCCTGGTGATGGATGCCGGACGGCTCGTTGAGCAAGGGACTCACGACGAACTATTGCAGCACGCGGGCTTATACGCCTCGCTGTATCGCGCTTCGCTGGCCCGATTCGACCTCAGCACCGTGGCTGAAGTACGCAAGTGCGCGTGACGGGCGTCGTCAACCGACGGCGCTTCAGGCGCATCGCTCACCAAGTGGTAGCTGAATTCGCCAGAATTCAGAGCGTCGATGGACGTTGTGGCTGAATTCTTGCGAATCCAGCTACGACAGGGTGTCACCGAGTCGTGAGGAGCGTGCGCAATACAGATTCAGGCGGATCGCTTCCAGAGCCTGTCCCAGATGCGTTGGCTCTTGGCCGAGTATTTCGGATGCCAGCGAGCCAGTCGATTTTGCAGACGACCGCTGAGGCGGCGTTGCCAGGTGATGTCCTTGATGCGAAAAGCCCGATGTCGCGGATCCGCACCGAGTGACACTTCGCTGTCGGCGTGGATCGCCACGTGACGCGAAAGGCCATCGGCACGAGACGGAATCTGCAACAGCCAGCGTCCGGAAGTCACCGGAATCAAATGTGTCTCGCCATCGAGTTGCACGGTCCACTCGCCGCGCCACGACTTCGACTCACGCGGTGGTATGACGACACGAAGCTGGACTCCGGCAAAGCCTGGCCGCGCCGTCACGTCGAATTGGCAATCGGGGTTGGCCCATCCGTCTCGGTCGATGCCGCGCGAGTTCCAGCCGATCAATTCCTCCCACTGATCATTGAAGTGGATGTCATTCTGTGTTTGCGTGAGCGACGCGAGCCGGTGTTGTCCTTCCGTGAACAATTTCTGGAAGAACTCGGGCGGCCGCACGCAGCTCTTTCCGGCGAACTTTTCGGCCAGCGACACTTGGAGCGGGTGATCGGGCGATGGGGGAAAGCCGCTGGCGGCCAGACACGCTTGCTTGCCGGGCAACCACATCGTTGGTTCCTGCTCGTGGACCTGAGTTACGCCTTGGACCGTGATCCGCAGCGGACCTGACGGCCAATGAAAGAATCGACATCCCGCTAACACGGCCAAGCAAAAACTGGTCGAGAGGTCATTCGCACAGGCGTACTGAAACTGCCGGCAGAGGTTGTACTGTCGAAACAAGAACTGTGGATCATGCGGATGCCCGGACGTCACCAGCGTCAGACCGGCGTCCTCGAACGGCCGATGAGTGCCGCGCCGAAAGTCTTTCCAAAAGATACTCACGGCGACCGGCTGAAATTCGTCGGGAAGCGCGGCCAATTCGCCAGCAAACCGGTCACGGTCGAAGTCCGTGTCCTTGTTCATCGTCGATTTATCCGGAAACACGAGCGTGCCGCGACGCTCGGGCTCAGCCGGCTCGTCGGGATTTCGCCGCTGATACAGCTCACGCATGTAAAAGTACGCGGAACCGATCGCATGAACCGGCACAGCGACATGACGACGCAACGCCTCGGCCTGCTCCTCGGTCACGGCCAATCGGAATGGCAGACGTGACTTTACGTCGTGCGAATAGGGCTGAGGATCGCCAAAGGAAATAAAGTGTTCCATCGTCCACGGCAACGGCTCGTGGGGCAGACCGGCATACTCCCGCACGAGTTGGTCGAAGCCGTACATCTGGTTGTGGACGTGATACTCCAACGGCTGGACGTCCCAATCAGTACACAGCCGCCGCAAGTCGGTTTGATTGTAAATCAGATGCGGCCAAGTCATGCATGCTCTTTCCACACAACGCCCCACCGTGAAAGGAACCCGTCATGCACACTTACGGAGGCCGCTCTCCGCTTTCGACACCAACAGGCATTCTTGGTCGGAAATCGGATGCAGTGTGCGATCCAATTCTTCCCACCAGGCGGGCGCGAAGCCGCAACCGCGGCAGTTCTCGAACCACGGGCCGCCCGACGTGTAGTGCAGGTTCGCAGCATCGCTTCCGGCGGCGGCCGAATCGTAATCCACGAGATGATTCCAACCCGCGGGGACACGTCCGATCAGGTCATCGTTGTCCAGCCACTCAAAGCGGTGTAGCGCCAAACCGGACGCTTGATGCACGTAGTCCAGTGTCAGTGCGCCACAGCGAGCGTTGTTGAACAGAATCAGGCTGGACCAATTCTTCTTGGTATATGCCGTCTGCTCATGCCCCAAGAACTTGACGGTCTCCGCCGGCACGTGCTGATGCTTCACGACCATCACGGCGTAGCGGTCATCGCAGAGATCCCAGAGCTTGGCGATATCCTCGCGCAACAAAATGTCGCAGTCGGCGAAGATCGCCCAGCCCTTGAAGCCGCACAGGTACGGCACCAGAAATCGCGAGAACGAAAAGTCGGTCGACTGCTTCGGATCGCGCGGCCGTTGAAAGATGTTCTGCAGTTGCGACAACATCAACGGCGCGACACTCACCGGCCGCGAACTGTGCCGGTGAATGCTGTGTGCCGCGACATGAAACGCAATCGCCTCGCGCGGATCGTAGCCGAGAAACACTCGAATCAAGTCCATCGTTCACCTCACCAGCAGTCGTTCCAGCCACCGGAGCAGTTTGGGTTTCTTCAATCGGTGTTGGCCATGCAGCGATTCATTCCGCGAAGGGTGTGGCAGGGCCGATTCCAAGAGTGACAGGTTCTTGTAGAAGATCGGCGCGGACCAACGGAGATACGCGGCGGCCGCGCGACCCTCGGCCGCGATGTCCGGCGGCCCTTGGCGAACATGTTCGTCGATGACTTCGCGATACACCGCGAGAATTTGATCGACGACGGTGTCTTGACCAGCCGCTACGCGAAGTTGACACGAGACTTCGTGTGCGTCCTGCGGGTCGTATTTGGCAATCTCTTGCGCGATCAAGTTCGGATCATGAACCGCCCGCAAGGTTCGCATGCCGAAATTGAGCGGGCGAAGTCTGGCCAATTCGCGGCTGGTCACGAGCGGCCCCAGCCCGACGGCACCGAACAGAATGACCGCCGTCCCCGCCGCCATCGCCTCGATCGCGCAGCGCGCCTTGGCGAAAACGAGATCATATCGTCCCAGGATTTTCTCGGGCTGGCTGCAAATCGTCCCCGCATTGCGTCCGACGACGTCGAGCTGAATCTCCGAGCGGGAGCACGCTTCCCGCACCACGGCCACGTGCGTCGCGTTCACGTCGTTGCCAAACAGCAGCGCTCGTTTGGGCCGCGGAGGCAGCGAGGCTCGCTGTGGAAACCGCTCGAGATCCGCGAAGTTCAACAAGACTCGGACCCGATCTGGCGGAATGCCGTGCTCGTAGACCAGGCGCTGGTAACACACTTCATCCACAGCCACGTAGCGGTAAATTCGAGGGAATCGCGGCGGCGCTAAATTCCACGAGGCCCAGCCGTGGCAGAAGTACACGGCAGGCACCTGAGGAAAATGCAGCAAGGCCGCCATCGTCTCAGGATGATGCTGACCGTGAATGACGTCGACCGGCCCGGCAACCAGCGAGAGATCATTCACGACCGGCACCGTCGCCTTTCGCAATTGTTCCGCCACCTCGCCCAATTCCGGACTGTAGGCGATGGGGACGTGGCCTCGCTGAGCCAAGGCTTTGGCGACGTCATAAACATACAACTGCGTTCCGCCCGGATGCGCCAAGGTCTTGTTGGTGAGCAGAACCTTCAGTCGTCCGGGGTCAGGCACTTCGGAATTTGGAATGAATGGCATCGGAAACGACTGCACAACAAATCTCCCTCGCTCGCCGGTCGTTCAAGCCGCTTTCGAGCCGCTGATCACTCCGGACTCCAACGTCTTGAGAGCTTCAAGCAAGGGTGCGAAATGTTCTCGGAAGCGAAGAGCCCGTGCGTAGTGTCCTGCTTGGACCTGTTGAACTCCGTAGGTCTCGTAGTACGGCGGCTCTTGAGCGAACTTGGTGAACTCCGCTAGTGGTTGAGCTGGACGCAAGCATTCCACACGAAAAGCGTCCCGACCGGAGCGGCGAAGTGCGGCGTCTACTTCCCGCGCCAGTTCGGGAATTGTCGCGGCGGCGGCCAACTTCCGGTCCAGCGCGTCGTCGTCCAGTTCCAACCAGAGCGATTGAGTACGCAGATCCGGCGGGCAGTCATCCGGTGGACCCACGAGCAAGAAATCGAAGTGCTCAACGTGCCGTTGTTCTCGTCGTCGTATCAAACCCACGGCGGTCTGTGCCAGCAGGGAACAAACATCATGGCCCGGGTTATAGCCTTCGACGGCATCACTCACGACATAGTCCACGCCGGACCGCGCCAAAGCGTCGGCTAGTTCCGTGGCTAGTTGAAGAAACACATCCAGATGTCCGTCTAACAGAACGGCATACAGCTCGCGGTCTCGCAAGCGACCGAAAATGTCGCCTCGCGGAGCACCGAGCTGATCCAGAATTCGTGCGGTGCCCGGAAGTCGCCCTTGGGACGTATGGCCTGATCCGTCGGTGAGAATGAATACCTGAGGGCGAACTTTTTCCAACCAGCCGAAGATCCGCAACTCATGGCCGGGATGTGCGACGACCAGTGCGGCACGCAAGTCCGCGGGAAGATCTCGCTTCGCTCGGACCGGCAAGAATCCTTCTGGCTTCATCGTTCCGCCTTTCCAGAGTCGAGTGAGCAGTCTTCCGATCGCGTTCTCAAGAGAGAAGAGAGGGGTCTCTAGCACGATGCCCGATTCCGCAGCAAGAGGAGATGCTTTCGCGGACAACAACCTCGCGCGGGTCGTGGACAAATTGAAGTTGCCGCGACATCGAGAATCCCAATATGTTCCCCCGATGAACTTAGACATCACATTTCCAGACCACGACTTTCCGCCGCCGCAGGAGTTTCGAGCGGACTACGAACGGCGGGTCGAACTGGGACGGCAACGAATGTCGCAATCGTCTGTCGTGATCTGCGGACTGACACGCGATGTGGCGGGCGTTTTGCCAGGCACGATGGCCCGTATTGAACGTCTGGGAGAAATGTTTTCCGATTATCGCGTGGTGATCTACGAGAACGATTCACAAGACGACACGAAACCACTTCTGATTGACTGGTCTCGCCGCAATCCGCGTGTGAACGCAACGCTCGAATGCTGCGGCGATCCCATCAACCCCAACGCCCGCTGCCTGAAAAGAGCCACACGGATGGCTCGTTATCGCAATCACTGTCTCGACACCGTGCGGACACAGTTCAGCCATTTTGACTATGCGATTGTGGTCGACACGGATCTGGCTGGCGGCTGGAGTTTTGACGGCATCGCGAATTCGCTCGGCCACGACGCCTGGGACTTTATCGGATCCAATGGCATCATAATCAAACGGGTGGGACTGCGGCTGAATGTGACGATCCAGTACGACGCTTGGGCGTTCCGCTTGGACGAAGCGTTCACTCCGTTCACGACCCAACAAGTCAATTCGATGAGTTGGACCCGTGGCGCCCCGTTGGTCCCGGTGACGTGCAGTTTTGGTGGCTTGGGACTCTATCGGATGCCGGCGTATCTCGCGGGCGAATACTCCGGCGACGACGTCGATCACGTCACGCACCAGCGCCGCGCCCGCGCTAACGGCTTCACGCGAGTCTTCCTCAACCCGAGTCAAGTCGTCCTGTATGGCCGCCGCCAACGCAGCCTCGACCCGGTGCTCTTCCCCTCACTCAAGTTTTTGACTCGACTGCCGAGCTTGCGACACTGGCAAACGCTCGTTCGCCCTGATTTGTCTCCGATCGCTCAACCGCTCGGTTGATGACACATACCCTCACGGCGACGCGCGGTCGGTCCAGAAGCGGCGGGCGGCTTCGTGAGCCGGCAAGACTTCGCGACGTTCTTCGTCGGTGGTCAACTTCGTGCGCAAGAAGTCGATCCGCTCCGCGGTCCATTGCCGGAAAAACTCGCACGACTCACGGTTGATGCGTCGCTTCGAGCCGCCGATCTCGACATACCACGGAGCGGTTGAGGCGAAGCGAAACGTGTGCGGCACGTCGGCAATCGCCCGCACCAAGAACCAGCCGCTCGCCTTGAGCGTGATCTTCGCCGGAAGTTTTTCGATCCGTTCCACGCGACCGTCTTGCACCAGCTCGATCGTGGCGATGGGATCGCGCGAATCGAGTTGGCCATCGATCGTCAGTTCCTTCGCGCCGTCCAACTTGAAAACGTGACCGGGAAGCTGACCGTCGGCCTTGAGCCGCAGCAGCGGGCCATTCGTGACAAACACGCGGCCCGCGCGGGCTGCCGACCACCACTTGTCCCACGACAGCTCTCCCTCGACGTGTGCGTACATGCGGTTGTAGCCGACGGGATTCGGCAGCACACCCGACGCGCTGCCCGCTGACGGTGGCAAGCGGAATCCGGCACTGAGCGCGTGGTAATAAATCGTCTGCGTCCACAAGCCGTTGCCGTGCGGATCGGGGAATCGTTCACGATCTCGCGGCCGGCCCCAGGCTTCGCCAGGGTATACGCCGCCGCGGTGCATGTGGTTGTTCGCGATGCCAACTGAGTCGAGCTGTCCGGTGCTCAGCCACAGTGAAAAATCCCACCAGAACGGCTTCTCGGCATCGACCCACGCTCCAAGCTTCTTTCCTTCTGCCAACCATTTTGTTGACGGCGGCGATTCGCGCTTCGATCCGGCAATCGGCAGCGGAGTACGAAGTCCCGAAAACAACAATGCTCCGCCACCCCGCTCGTCTTCGCCGCCCATTACGTCGTACATCCGAGTCTTGTCGAACACCGTCATCGCTCGTTCCGGCGGCGTGCGATCAATCCACAGATTGCGGTCGTTCCACCACGTTTCGACGACGGCGACATGCAAGTCTTCCGCCCGCATCAGCAACTCGACATCGCCAAGCGGCCGATGCACGTGAGTCTCACCTGACCACCAACCTTCGCTCTTTAAGTCCGTGATCCGTTTGAGCGACTCCACGACCGGCAGCGTCTCGCCCGCCTTGACGACAAACTGTTGGCGAGCCGCCGCATACTCCGGCCCACGCTCAATCTCGTACCGATACTCCCCCGCCGGCACTTGGACCTTTGCCACGCCCTCGCACACGAAGTGATCTCTCCAAAACGGCAGCGTGATCCCCTCCGGCTTGACCGGCATGCCCGCCGAGTCGATCAAATGAATCCGACACGGCACCGCCTCCTTCGTCGCCGCGTCAGTCACCGCGAACTCAATCATCCCCAGTGAGTCCGCTCCCAGCAGCAACGGCAACACGAACATCAACGGCCAGCAAGAATGTCTCATCGTCGTTCCTCGCTTGGAATCCAGATGGAGGATGGGCACTCTTGCCCGTCTCATGTCATTATTCGCGAAAGCAGGGACGGGCAAGCGTGCCGATCCTGCAAAAACGCCACGACTGCCACCGCTCACTCACTGATCTTCATTTGAAACATCCGATGCGGGCTATCGGGACGCAAGTACACAGCAAGTGCTTCGAAGGGGATGAATACCACGACTTCTCGTCCCCGATTTGGATCGAACCAGTACGAGCTAAAAAAGCAAAACAACCCCTTGGGTGCGATCGCAAAGGAATTTCGCGCCAAGTGATCGTTAATCAATTTAGTGCGCCGCTCTTCGTCCGCCTTTTCGCCGATAAAAGATGCCTTCTGAAGGTTAAAGTCCATAAGGCAGATGTCCGCGAGCGCTTTCTGCCATTCGGAATTGCGAAAAAACTCACTGAGTTGAATGTCGTGCAATGCGCCATTCCGATCCACGACGTTGTGGCCGGTCGAACCATAGCCTTCATGAATTCGACCTTCGTAGTAATCGACGGTCGAGCGAAGCGAGACAGCGCTTTCATGAAAGACCAATAGTTCAAAACCTATTCTTAGCCGGGTTTGGTTGTCGTGACGGGACGCCTTTATGCTGTCCCACCATTTCGACGCGTCGTACTTCACGTGAGCGAAATCACGCAGTTCAGCAAGGAGCTTCTCAGAGAGTGCCCGCTGAAAACGATTGCCTGGCGTGAAGACGGGATATCTACCCTCAAATTCGCGTTTCAATCCGCGATCGAAAAGCGAGAATCCGCTCGAGCAAGTCAATGACCAAACCTCGCCGATCTTCCGTCGCTGACCGGTTGCCGCCGAATCATTGTCATGTCCGGGCAACGAGTCCGACCAAATCGGCTCGACGAATTGCAGCCGCTCGCTCCGCGACTTCCACCAGACAAAGCCGCCCAACGCGATCGTGATCACGCTCAGCAGCAACAGCCAGCGCCACAGCTTGGGCTTGGTGGAAGTTGGCTGCGGTGCTTCCATGAGAGGCATTAGCTCCGAAGTGCATTC
>CAYSHJ010000476.1:0-33653 GCA_964430385.1 uncultured Planctomycetaceae bacterium | reverse complement strand
ACGAGAACAGTCCATCAATTTGGCGATCTCGGAGGTCGAATGCCCGTCCAGGCAGTGCTCGAACATTTGTTTGGCCCAGGGATCGAAGCCTGACAGCGCAGAGCTGACTTCATCGACCAACGCGAGCGCGTCATCAACGCATGGTTCGATCGCGGACAACAACTTCCACAACGACTGGGCCGGACCAACCTGATAATTGCCGTCGCGCGAATGTCGCAGAAATGTGCGAAATACGCTTTGCACGACGTCATCACCATCGAACCGTGGCTTCAATCGCTGTGCGATCAGGTTCTCAGCCAGCTTCCAGGTCCGGTGGGAGTAACGCTCGAAGATCTGATTGGCGGCGACTTCGTCCCCATGCGTCCAACATTCCAACAACTCTTGGTCGGTCATGTCGGGCATCATGACTTGAAGTTCCGATTCTGATCGTGGCGACGGTGATCACGGCAAGGACTCAATCGTGGGCGGCAGCAGTCGAAGTGAATGAACTTTTCACAGGGAACTCAGCCATCGTAGCGTTGCTCAATTTCTAGGGAAATGTGAACCGTTGTCGGGTCACGGCTAGCCAATTCATTGCTTTCGGCAATCTGTAGCTCCGGCCCTCGTGGCCGGGTCGATTCGAGTCGATTCGAGATCATTCGGAGAATCGGCGGTCAGGAATCATCAGTCGGCCACAAGGGCCGGAGCTACAGACAACGCAGCTTGAAGAATTAGCCAGCCGTGGTTGTCGGGTCGGGCGCACCGGCTCAAACGCCAGAACTCGCCTTGAACATCGGCGGCCGTTGGTGACAATCGCCATCGGGTTGCGGTGACTGTCTTGCAGGCAGTCGCCGCGTGAATGAGCTCGGCTCGTGAGTGCATGGCCGAAGCTGTCGGGACGGGGGAAGCCCCAAAGCTGGCGGGAGTTGGTCATGGAGTCGAGCGATCGCTGTCTGAAGCAGCTAATCACAGTTGGTTGAGCTGATTATGAGCACTTTCGCCAGGGGATCGGGATCATGATATTGGGGAAAATTAGACTGGTTGTGATTCTGTGTTTCGTGGCTGTGGTGATTTCCGCTGCGGCAATTCTGTCGCTGCAAAGAACTGCCGGTCGTCAATCTGAGGGTGGTGCGACGCGGGCAGCGCCAAGGCCGGATAAGACGGTCAAAATTCTCAACCGTGGTGATCCACGGAAGCCGCCACCTTCCGGCAAACACGCGAAATACGATTCGGTGACATTGTTCTATGGAACTAACCGAAAACGAACGGGCGACAAAGAGGCCAATACGTTTTATGGGACGGAGCGAGGCACACTTGAGCTTGGTTCGTGCAAGGTCAGCGTGCCCGTCCACCACGCCGCCGGACGGATCGAGCGTCCCAGTATCTGGCGATTTGAGTTCTTTGAGAACCCGCAGAAGCATGTCGTTCTTAACCGCGTTACGCCTCAGCCCGAAGATGAAGTCATTGCCGATCTTCAAGCCGCAGTTGCCGGGACGAAGGACAAATCAGCGTTCGTCTTCATTCATGGATTCAATGTTCCTTTCAAAGAGGCTGCCTGGCGTACCGCACAAATGGCTTACGATCTTGAGTTCACAGGCGTGCCACTCTTCTTTAGCTGGCCGTCGCAGAGCCGTTTGTCAAAAGATGGCTACATTGCTGACTTGCAGACGACGGAATGGGCTGCCAAAGACTTGCTCACTTTCTTATCCCTGGTACGTACCAAATCGGGAGCAGACCGCGTTCATGTGATCGCGCATAGCATGGGTAACAAGCTGCTCGCGGAAGCGGTGGCTCGTGTAGGTGATCAGAAAGAAGCGGAACGAACCAAACTTAATGAAATAATTCTCACCGCCCCTGATATTGATGTCGACGTCTTCAAACGCGATTTTGCGAAGCCCCTGGTCGCCTTCGCGGAACGAGTAACTCTTTATGCGTCGAGCAATGATTTTGCCCTGCAGGAATCAAAAAAACAGGCCGGTCATTACCAACGGGTTGGAGAGTCCTATCCGACGATCACCATCGCACCGGGCATCGAATCCATCGACGCTTCGGCAGTCGACACGAATTTCATTGGGCACTTTTATTATGCAGATAGCGGCTCAGTAATAACAGACATTTTCTATCTCTTTCGAGATGGTAAAGGGGCCGATGATCGGTTCCTTAAGAAGCGGATGCTTGGAAACGACAGGTATTGGCTCCTGAAACCGTGAGCCGAATTCTTAAGTTCCCCCAAAAGTTGCACACTCCCTGCCGCAATCGCCCCTTCCCAACCGTTTTCAGCCGTCCCCGGCATGGCCGAGAAATCACTCCCCGAATCCACGAAAACCCACACTTTGCCACCGGACAATGCGGCTTTTGACGAACAGCCCCACGAATTGGGACCGCGCGGACTTGAACCGAGAACCAACGGATTATGAGTCACCTGGGAAATGCTGTTTCCCCCGACGAAATCGCGATTTCGGCTCAGAGCGCAGCAGACAGCGCAGCAAATCGCATTCAGTCACCCGCCCCGGACGATCCCCGCTTACTGTGGTTGATCGACGCTTGGCCGGGACTACTCGAAGTCACCCAAGTTGAGATTCTGAAGCTGGCGGGATTCTACCCTGATGATGACGACCCGATGGCGAAACTGACCCGGAAGGCGGTGTCGCGATGAAGGCAAAGCCCAAAGGACAAAGAAATGTTCAGTCACGTTGAGCGTTGCTGGGTGTGCATGGGACCGTTGAATGGTGGCATGTCCTGCCCCGTTCAATTGCACGAAGACTTGACGTTGCCCTGCTGCATGAATTGCTGGACCGACATCGCGCAGGACCGGCGATTGGAGTTGTCTCGCCAGTTCGCGGAATTGCTGCTCGGACAACAGCAACGCAAGGCGGCGATTGATGCTCTGGATGCGATTGGAGATTTGTTCCGAGAAGCAGTTCAGGATTTCCGGGATCGAACAGGCAAACAGCCGTGGGAACGACAACAAGATGACGAATAGCCGCGGCAGCGTAGGTGCGCATTCGCTTCGGGAACCTGTCGTCGAATCGCTGCGTCGGCCCGCTGCAATCGACATGAGCCCCCGCGACGACGTAAAACAATTCTGAGAAGCCTGCGGGCGAGGTCTGGACCCGTTGCGGCAATGCTGACTTCGGCGATTCCTCCTGTGACGCAGGCTTCTTTTGTGAACGGCTGATGGAAGAACCCGACGGAGGGGCACTCTTGAGCGGCGATGCCGTTTCGGATGCCAAGTCCACGTCGGGTTCTTGTTTTTTTTGTTTGGTCTAGCGACGGCCCTTTGAACTCGCCACCGCCGATTGCCGACCGCGCTTGCTTTCGGGGCAAGAGCCTGCGGTCTGGTCGGCGGTGGCGTTGCGGCTTGTGTGGGTCGGCTGGGATTCTTCTGTGCTTGGCCATGCAGTCGGCGACATGGCTGACCCCTGCATCATTGCTGCCGATTGAATGCCACTCGCGAAGCTCGCTTGATTGAATCCGCCTCTTCAGACGCCTGTCACTGTTTCAACAGTGGCAAGCTGAAGTCGGTCCGGGTGCGTGGTCACTTCTACCTTTGCGACGCGGACCAACCGGCAGGCTCGTGAGGCACGAAATGGCACAGAATTCAGCTCAACGGCGGCTGATGCCATGTTCGCTTGAGAACCTCAATCTGCGAAATGTGGAGATTGTTTTCCATGAGTTTCAGGATTTTCAGGTCGCGGCAAATTGTCGAGGGATGCAAGCCGAGCCGCCGAGCAATCTCGGCTTGATTCCCCCGTCCGAAGCCGACTTCCCCAAGATGCTGGATGACTTGCCTAAGTCGCCACAACGCGCGCGCTCTTCGCCACGCATTGAAATGCCGCCGACCGCCGGCACGCTTGGCGACTGTTTGACGGTCCGTTTTCACGGTCCAATTTGTTGCCCGCATATGCGTGCCTCGATCGTCGCCGATTGTAGACTACCGCCACAGTGGGTCTCGCTCTCCCCGGTCACGGGTACCGAGTTGATTTGCCCGAAACCGAGACGTAGCGGCAATTGCAGGGACTCGTGGAAGCGATCCAGGTGGGGTGACGACTATGGAAGCCGTGTTGTTCATCGGGATGCAAGCCTCCGGCAAATCGACATTTTATCGGGAACGGTTCTTTTCTTCGCACGTCCGAATCAACTTGGACATGCTCAAGACTCGTCACCGAGAAAAGCGCCTTCTCGAAGTGTGCCTCGACACCAAGCAGCCTTTCATCGTGGACAACACGAATCCCACCAAGTTGGACCGGCAGGCGTACATCTCGTCAGCAAAGCAAGCCGGCTTCCGAGTCGTCGGTTACTACTTCCAGTCCAACATCGAAGACTGCAAACGGCGCAACGAGCAACGGGTGGCCGAACAGCAAGTGCCACTGCCGGGCCTCTTGGGAACGTACTCCAAACTGGAGCTTCCCAATATCGACGAAGGATTCGACCAACTGTTCTACGTTCGCATCACTGATGACGAGTTCGTTGTCGAGGAGTGGCGTGATGAAGTTTGATGAACTCGACCAGCAGATGCGGGTCTTTGAAACCTCTCACGACTTCTGTGTCCTGCCGGGCGTCCACATTGTCGCTCGCCTCGACGGTCGCAGTTTTTCTCGGCTGACCAAAGAGGTTCACCAGTTTGAGGCACCGTTTGATATTCGGTTTCGTGACTTCATGCTGGGAACTGTCGAGCACCTGATGGCCAACTGCGGATTCAAGTTCACTTTCGGCTACTCGGAGAGCGATGAGATTTCTTTACTCTTTGCGCAGGACGACAACAGCTTTCAACGGAAGCTCCGCAAATTGCTGTCGATCCTAGCCGGCGAAGCCAGCGCCAAGTTCTCTTTACTGTTGGGAGCAATGGCAGCCTTCGACTGCCGGATTTCACAACTGCCGTCGGCCCAGAACGTCGTCGATTATTTTCGTTGGCGAAATGAAGACGCTCATCGAAACGCCCTGAATGCTCACTGCTACTGGTTACTGAGAAAGCCGGGACGTGGTGTGACTGACGCGACGGAAGCCATCCACGGTTTGTCGGTTGCCGACAAGAACGAATTACTGTTCCAAAACGGGATCAACTTCAACGACCTGCCGCTGTGGCAAAAGCGTGGTGTCGGCATTTATTGGGAAGAGTATGATCATCTCGGAGAGAACCCGACCACCGGCGAGAAGGTCGTCGTTCGGCGCAAGCGGCTCTATCGAGATTTGGAATTGCCGATGAAGGATGACTATTCGGCGTTTTTGCGCAACCTCGTGACGAAGGACTCGGACTGACTGATGACTGCCGCCAACAACCCCGATCGGCAGCGGCGAGGGAGCAATCAACGCCGTGTGGCTCTGATCCTTGCTTTCACTGTTCGGTGAGGACTCTATGATCATTGGTCAAATCGTCAGCCAGACAACGCACACAGTCACCCAGACAGGGATCGGTCTGGGTTCGGCGGTCGCTGTTGTATGTTCTTGGCAGCGGAATCGTTCAATCCTGTGGGCGATTCTTGCAGGCATCCTCTCGTGGTTCTACGTCATTTATTTTGCCATGACACGACAAGCAGACGAAACCAAGTGAGAAACAAGCCCGCACTGAACAAGACGCGGGAGGCACCAGCCGCTGCGCTGGGCATTATGACCGTCACCGGCAACACAACCTCATCGGCTTCGGCCACGGCGCTTCCCAGTGGCGGTGCCTCAGCTTTGCTTTAATTGGCATAACGATTCCCACGCTCGGTTCAATTCAGCGACACCACGACGCGATGCCGCCAGCGACTGCGATACGGCACACGAAACTCCAAGTAGCCGTCGCTGGTCGCTTCGTCGATGCCGATGATGCTGTCGATATCGAGGTCTGCTGAGCCGATCGCTTGAACCAATCGCCGCACGGCGTGTCCGGCCCACGCACCACCAAACGCGACTTCCGCTTTCCCCGTTGGTGGCTCAGCATACAGACGGCGTTTATGCTCGACGCCAACGCTCATGTGCGAGCTGCTTTGATCTCACTTCCCAAGACTGACACCAATGGCAAAAGCGACGTCGAAAAGTTCTGCGCACGCCGCCGCGAATCGGGGTATTGAAGCCAAGCCGTGATTGGTCGTTCCGTGGACACTCTTGTAAGTTTGGCATTCCAATGACCGATCCCAACCTCTCGTCCTTCATCTGGTCCGTCGCTGATTTGTTGCGAGGCGACTACAAGCAGTCCGAGTACGGCAAGGTGATTCTGCCGTTCACCGTTCTGAGGCGGCTGGACTGCGTGTTGGAAGTCACCAAGCCCGCCGTGCTGACCGAACTGGAGAAACGACAGACAGCCGGACTGAATCCTGAGCCGTTCCTGCTGAAGAAGTCGGGGCAGCTTTTCTTCAATACGTCGCCGCTCGACATGAAGAAGCTGATGGGGGATCAGGACCACATCAAGGAAAACCTGTTCGCGTACATGCAGGCGTTCTCGCCGGCCGTGCGAGACATCTTTGAATGCTTCGACTTCCACACCCAGATCGACCGGCTGGCCAAGGGCGGGCTGCTGTATCTGGTGGCTGAGAAGTTCGCCAACATTGACTTGCACCCGGAGACCGTCAGCAACGCGCAGATGGGAGCCGTGTTCGAGGAACTGATTCGCAAGTTCGCCGAAATCTCCAACGAGACCGCCGGGGAGCACTTCACCCCCCGCGATGCCATCCGACTGATGGTCAACCTGTTGTTCATCGAAGACGACGATATCCTGACCCAGCCGGGCGTGGTGCGGTCGATGTACGATCCCACGGTGGGGACCGGGGGCATGCTGTCGGTCGGTGGCGAGCATCTCGCCGAACTGAACCCGGACGCTCGGTTGGTGATGTACGGGTAGGAGTTGAACGCCGAGTCCTATGCGATCTGCAAGGCCGACATGCTGATCAAGGGACAAGACATCGCCAACATCATCTTCGGCAATACGCTGTCGAACGATGGGCTGCTGGGCAAGCTGTTCGACTACATGCTTTCCAACCCGCCGTTTGGCGTGGAGTGGAAGAAGGTCGAAGCCATCATTCGCAAAGAATTCGAGCAGCAGGGCTATAACGGGCGCTTCGGTCCCGGCCTTCCCCGCGTCAGCGACGGTTCGCTGCTGTTTCTGCTGCACTTGATTTCCAAGATGCGTCCGGCCAAGGATGGCGGCAGCCGCTTCGGCATCGTCTTGAATGGCTCGCCCCTGTTCACCGGCGGAGCGGGATCGGGCGAGAGTGAAATCCGCCGCTATGTGCTGGAGAACGATCTGGTCGAAGCGATCATCGGGTTGCCGACCGACATGTTCTACAACACCGGCATCAGTACCTATGTCTGGATCGTCAGCAACCGCAAGCCGGCGCATCGCAAGGGCAAGCTGCAACTGATCGACGCCAGCAGCTTCTGGCAGAAGATGCGGAAGAGTCTCGGCAGCAAGCGGAAGGAACTGAGCGACGAACACATTGCCGAGATCACTCGGCTGTTCGGCGAATGCAAAGAGGTCTACGTCGATGCAGAGACTCGCAAACCAATCAGCCGGAAGGCGCTAGCCTCCGGTTCCCAAGGAGTCCCGATCAGCCGCCTCTTCAAGAACGAGGATTTTGGTTATCGCGCCATCACGGTCGAACGCCCCGAGCGGGACGCGGCCGGCAAGATCGTGAAGGCCACGAAGGGCAAGCTGAAAGGCAAACCTCAGCCGGACGCCAACCTGCGCGATACCGAGAACGTGCCGCTCAGCGAGGACGTCGAAACCTACTTCAAACGTGAAGTGCTGCCACACGCCCCTGATGCATGGATCGACGACGAGAAGACGAAAGTCGGCTACGAAATCCCGTTCAACCGGCACTTCTACGTCTTCAAGCCACCGCGTGAACTGGCCGAGATCGACGCCGAATTGAAGGTCGTCACCGACCGCATCCTGACGATGATCGGAGGGCTGACGAAATGAGCGAGCCAAGGTACGCAAACGTTCGCGTCTGTGAGCGGCAAGGCGCTAGCCGCCGGTTCCTGTTCTGCCGGTTCTTGTTCCCCCGCCGCCAACCACCGGCGGCTAGCGCCTTGCCGCTCACGGAGGCACGCCCATGAGCTTTCCGAGATACCCAAAGTACAAGGCCAGCGGCGTCGAATGGCTGGGCGAAGTGCCGGCGGATTGGAAAATTCAACGGCTCTCAAATGTGTGCAAATTTCAGTCGGGAAAGGCCCACGAGCAATTTATTGACGACGATGGTGAATTCATTTGCGTCAATTCGCGATTTGTGTCCACGGATGGAACGTCGCGAAAATTCTGCACTCAGAACTTCAGCCCAGCAAAGAAGAATGACCTCTTGATGGTGATGAGCGACTTGCCGAATGGCAGGGCACTCGCGAAAGCCTTCTTCGTCAGCGATGAGAGTCCATACGCTGTAAATCAACGGATTTGCATTCTCACGGCCAACAAAGACGATCCGAGGTTCTTGTTTTATCTGCTGAATAGAAATCCGCTCTTTCTGCTACACGACGATGGTGTAAACCAAACGCACCTATCGAATGCGGTGTTTACAAAATTCCCAACACTGATGCCCCCACTTCCGCAACAACGCGCCATTGCCACGTTTCTTGACCGAGAGACGTCGAAGATTGACGGGTTGGTGGGGGAGCAGCGGCGGCTGATGGAACTGCTGAAAGAAAAACGCCAGGCCGTCATCTCCCACGCCGTCACCAAAGGCCTGAACCCTCACGCCCCCCTGAAGCCCTCCGGCATCGAATGGCTCGGCGATGTGCCCGAACATTGGCGGATTGTCCCGCTGAGGTGGGCTTCAAAGGTTTGCAGTGGCGATGGGCTTTCGAGCGACAAAGTCGAGTCGATTGATGATGAAGACCATTCAGTGCGGGTAATCGGTGGCAATGGATTGATGGGGTTCGCGAATCAGGAAAACATCGAGCATTCAGTCTTGGCAGTTGGCCGTGTCGGCGCTTTGTGCGGAAATATCCATGTCGTCAATTCGCCTGCGTGGATAACGGACAACGCTCTCATTCTCGATCCCGATCCAGAGGTCTTCGATCTTCAGTTTCTGAGTTCGGTGTTGCGAATCAGAAGTCTCAACGACATCGCATCAAAAACAGCTCAACCACTGATCACGGGAACTCAGCTCAGCGACCAACGACTTCCCGCGCCACCACCAAACGAACAGCGGGAGATCACCGCTTACCTCAATCACGAAACCGCCAAGCTGGACGCCCTCACCGCCGAAGCCGAGCGTGGGATCGAGCTGCTGCAAGAACGGCGGACCGCACTGATCTCCGCCGCCGTCACCGGCAAGATCGACGTGCGCGGGTTGGCCGAAACGGAGGCTGTATGATCATCACTCTGAAAACATCGCTCATTCGCGGCATGTATTGCGAAGGTGACTGGTCGGCGAACATCGAGGTGGACGAATCAGCCACCCTCGAAGACCTTCACAACGCCATTCAAGAGGCGGTCAATTTTGAAAACGATCATCTCTACTGCTTTTACTTGTCGAGGACGGACAGGAGCCGGAGTCGAGAGTATTTTGACGACGAGAACGGGCTGATCTTCAGCAAGACGCTCAAGGACTTGTTTCCCCTGCCGGCAAAACAATGTTTGTTCTACCTCTTCGATTGGGGGGATGAGTGGGTCTTCAAAATCTCGCCGAGCAGGAAGCGCCCTCACGAGCCGGTGAAAGGTGTGACGTATCCAAGATTCGAGAGCGAATCGGGAGTCAAGCCGGTGCAGTATCCCAGAGATGAGGATGACGAAGAATGATTCTCACCATTGATGTGCTGCAAGAACGCCGGACCGCTCTGATCTCCGCCGCCGTCACCGGCAAGATCGACGTGCGCGGGTTGGCCGAAACGGAGGCCGTATGACAAAAGTAGCAGGCACATTTCATGTGCCGTCCGCTCGTCCCAGCGACAGCGTCGAGAGCAATACAGGCCACGGCACATGGAATGTGCCTGCTACATTGCGCGGGTTGGTCGAAACGGAGGCCGCATGAGTCTGCACAACGAAATCGAGTTGGAAAACGAAATCTGCGAACACCTCGCCGCGAACGGCTGGTTGTACTCACCGAACGATGACGGTTACGACCGGGCGCGGGCCTTGTTCCCGGACGATGTGCTGGCGTGGGTGCAGGCCACTCAGCCCAAAGCGTGGGAAGCGATCGCCAAGAACCACGGCACCAACGCAGCCGACACGCTACTGGCTCGCCTGCGCGATTCGCTCAACCAGCGCGGGACGCTCGATGTGCTGCGGCATGGCATTGAGATGTTCGGCCTGAAAGGCAAGTTGCCGCTCGCGCAGTTCAAACCAGCCCTCGGAATCAACCCCGATATTCTTGCTCGCTACGTCGCCAACCGGCTGCGAGTTGTCCGACAGGTGCATTACTCGCAGCACAACGAGAACAGCATCGACCTCGTGCTGTTCCTGAATGGTCTGCCGGTGGCGACGGTCGAACTGAAAACCGACTTCACGCAAAGCATCGGCGACGCCATCGACCAGTATCGCTTCGATCGGCATCCCAAACCCAAAGGCCAAGCCGCAGAGCCGTTGCTCTCATTCCCGAACGGGGCCTTGGTCCATTTCGCCGTCAGCAACCGCGAAGTTCACATGACGACGAAGCTGGAAGGCACGGACACCGTGTTCCTGCCGTTCAATCAAGGTGACAACGGAGCGAAGGGCAATCCTCTGAACCCCATCGGCGGACATCGCACCGCGTACTTGTGGGAACAAGTCTGGACGCGGCAAAGCTGGCTGGAGATTCTCGGCCGCTATCTGGTGGCTCAGAAGGACGACAAGAAGCAAATCAAGACCATCATCTTCCCCCGATTTCACCAGCTCGACGCCACCCGCAAACTGCTGGCCGCGGTGCTGGCCGAAGGACCGGGTGGCAAGTACCTGATTCAACATTCGGCGGGTTCCGGCAAGACGAACTCCATCGCGTGGTCCGCTCACTTTCTGGCCGATCTGCATGACGCTCAGCACAAGAAGCTGTTCGACACGGTGCTGGTGGTCTCCGACCGGAATGTGATCGACACGCAATTGCAGGAAGCGATCTTCGACTTTGAGCGGACGACCGGCGTCGTTGCCGTGATCAAAGGCGAGAGCAGCAGCAAGAGTGGCGAACTGGCGGCGGCGCTCTCCGGCGACAAGAAGATCGTGGTCTGCACCATCCAGACATTCCCGTTCGCTCTGAAGGCCGTGCGTGAACTGGCGGCGACAGAGGGCAAGCGGTTCGCTGTGATCGCCGATGAGGCTCACAGTTCACAGACCGGCGAAGCCGCTTCCAAGCTGAAGGCGGTGCTGTCCGCCGAAGAACTGCAAGAACTCGGCGACGGAGGCGAAGTCAGCACCGAAGACATTTTGGCCGCTCAGATGTCGTCACGAGCCACCGACGCGGGGATTACGTTCGTGGCGTTCACCGCGACGCCAAAGACCAAGACGATGGAGTTGTTCGGCACTCGACCAGATCCAACACAGCCGGCAAGCAAAGACAATCTGCCGGCTCCATTCCACGTCTATTCGATGCGGCAAGCCATCGAGGAGAAATTCATCCTCGACGTACTTCAGAACTACACAACCTACAAGCTGGCCTTCAAACTGGCTCACGCGGGAAAAGAGTGGGACGAAAAGGAAGTCAAACGCGACGCTGCCATGAAGGGGATCATGGGCTGGGTGCGACTGCATCCCTACAACATTTCGCAAAAGGTACAGGTCGTCGTCGAACACTTCCGGGAACTCGTCGCACCACTGCTGAACGGACAAGGCAAGGCAAGGCGATGGTCGTAGTTTCCAGCCGGTTGGAAGCAGTCCGCTGGCAACTGGCCCTCGACAAGTACATCAAGGATCGTGGCTACGGAATTAGAACGCTGGTGGCGTTCTCCGGCGAAGTGAATGACAAAGAGTCCGGCCCCGATGCGTTCACAGAAAACAGTCCGACGCTGAACCCCAACCTACGGGGCCGCGATATCCGCGAAGCATTCAAGACCGACGAGTATCAGATTCTCTTGGTGGCGAACAAATTCCAGACGGGCTTCGATCAACCGTTTCTGTGCGGTATGTACGTCGACAAACGGCTGGCCGGGCTCCAGGCCGTTCAAACGCTGTCGCGGTTGAATCGTGCCCACCCAGGCAAGGACACCACCTACGTTCTGGACTTCGTGAACGACACGCAGGACGTCCTGGCCGCGTTCAAAACCTACTACGCAACGGCCGAACTTTCGGACGTGACCGACCCGCATCTGGTTTACAATCTGCGAGCCAAGCTGGACGCCGCCGGACACTACGACGATTTCGAGGTCGATCGCGTCGTCGCTGTCGAACTCAAGCCGAACGCCAAACAGAGCGAACTGGCGGCTGCTGTCGAGCCAGTCGTTGATCGGCTTCAGAAGAAGTACAAAGCGGCACAAGCGGCCCAGAAGCTCGCGATTAAGGCGTTGGACGACGCGAAGGCGACGGCAAGAGCGACCGGGCAGGCGATGACGCAGAGCGTCGTTGCTGAATACAACAAGGCAATTGAGAAGGCTCAGAACGAATTGAATGCCTTGCTGCTGTTTCAGTCCGACATGGGGGCGTTTCAGCGGCTCTACATCTACCTCTCGCAAATTTTCGACTACTGCAACACGGACATCGAGAAGCGAGCCATCTTCTTCAAACAAGTCCTGCGACTGCTGGAGTTCGGCCGCGAGCGAGAAGGAATCGACCTCTCGAAAGTGGTACTGACTCACCACAACCTGAAGAACCAGGGCAAACGCTCCATGCCGCTCGGCGCGGGTGAGAACCCAAAGCTAAAGCCACTCACCGAAGTCGGCGGCGGAGACGTTCAGGAGAAACAGAAAGCATGGCTGAGCGAGATCATCAAGAAGGTGAACGAGCTGTTTGCCGGCGACCTGACCGACCAGGACAAGCTGGTTTACGTCAACAACGTCATCAAGGGCAAACTGCTGGAGTCTGAAACGCTGAAGCAGCAAGCGACCAACAACACGAAAGAGCAGTTCGCCAACTCACCGGATCTCAAGACGGAACTCATGAACGCGATCATCGGGGCGCTTGATGCCCACACCGCCATGAGCACGCAGGCCCTGAGTTCCGAGACGGTTGATGCTGGGCTCGGCACACGGGCGCCGCCGTCGGATCGACGGCGGCCAATATGAATTCGGTCCCGTTGACGCCATTTCTCAAGCGTCATAGAGTCCGGCCACGTATTAGAATGCGTATTTAAGCCCAACGGATTTGTTCGATGACAGACCTGCGGTCCTCAGGCCACAGCTTTCGGTCTCCGCCAGTCTATGAGACCGTTTTGGCGATTCAGTTTGAGGAATTGTCCGCATTTCGAGCGATCCACTTTGGTTTGTTTTACGAGGCGGTTGCCCGCCGCTTTCCGGTCGCCGAAGACCAACCACGGGCCGAACCGATTGTCGAAACCTTTCCGATCCTGCCTCGGCAAATGACTCTCATGCTGGAGCAGAAGAAGACCGGACCAGAACGAGTTTGGTTTCGAGATAAGTCCGATGGCGCTTTGCTGCTTCAAGTTCAGCCAGATCGGTTCGGACTCAACTGGAGACGGACATCCGAAAACGAGCCGTACTCCCGGTTCGATCAAAATGGGCCGCTGTTCTTGGAGGAATTCGGCAAGTTTGAGAGGTTTTGCGAGGATCACGCACTCGGCAAGCTCCAACCAAATCTCTGTGAAGTGATTTACGTCAATCACTTGTTCCCGATGGTCGATGAATCCGCCGTGGAGTGCATGGAAAGAGTCTTGGCCGGCGTGTCTATGACGCTCGAAAATGGGCTTCCGACGCCTGAACTTGCCGCGTTCAATCGCGTTTATCCGATCGGGGATCGTAAGGGCAGGCTGTATGTCGAAGCGGCGATTGGACGACATCAGGAAAAGGGTAATTTCGTGCTCTTGAAAATCACAGCGAGGATCGTGCATCGCGAAGGCGATGATCTCACGACGAACCTCCAGATGGCACATGATGCCGTCGTGAATGGTTTCGTTGCGATCACGACCGCCGATGCGAGAACCAGACGATGGGGAGAAAACCAATGACCGTGGCAATGCTCGGTTCTGCCTCTTCTGAGGTCGCTTTCCCACAGAGTGCCGCGTTGGATTCCGTGGCACAAAATGCGAGTGACGCCTTTTCGACTGTGTTGATGGCAGGTCGATCTAATCCGGAATGGGTTCGCGACGTTTGCCACCGGTTGGATTCGTTCCGTGACCTTCCCGTCAACTGGGACAGCTACGGGGCATCGAAGCCCAATCCAGCCTCGATTGAGTTCGCCAAACTCTATCTCAATTCGATGGGAAGGGTCGTCGGCGTCGAACGGCCGGATGTGTCAATGTCGCCGGCGGGCAATGTCGCTTTGTCTTGGGAGTTTGCTGACGGGAAGCGAAGCCTCGAAATCGAAGTAATCGACTCAGGCGCAATTCGCTTTGCCTACCTAAATGAAGACAACGAATCGGCGGACCGCGAAGGAACAACGTCCAATCCCGTTTTTATCGCGAGCATCCTGACTCAGTGGTAGGCCCGATGCGATGGCTGCGGTGGAACCGATTGGTGACGACGAAGTCATTCTCCGCAGGATTCCGCCGTCAGAATTGCCGCCAGCGCTGAAGATGGACTCTACGACCCCGCGCCCTCAAGGTGGCCGCCGAGCGAACAGTGTGCGACTGCGAACAAAGGATGGGGAAGCGGGCCTTTCCCTGCACTTGGATGCGGCTGACTTCGCCACGCGCACATCTCGATGACCTAATCCAAGATGGCAAAGATCTCGCTGGATGGATGGTCTGCCGAATCTTCGTCCGCGACATCCGGCGCCTCGGCCTGGAAGTCATTCACAAACCGACGGAGCGAGATCCTGGCCACTGCGAGATAGTCGGCAAAAGCGAACAATGCGGGACAATGAACTATCCAAACATCAAGAGTTCCAAGCTGGCAAGAGAAACTCGCATTCTCACGGACGAAGAGGTCGCAGAATTGAAAGCCGGAGATCTTCCAACCGAATGATCGTCACACTTCCAACGAACACCACGGGCTCAGAAGAACCGCGACTGCCGCGATGTCGCGCGTTCTCGTTGAAGCTGGAAGGCTTCGCCCCCGCTCGCCATCGCTTCATCACCAGCGCGGTCACGTCGCCGACGGTAGCTCATTCCGCTGCCACAACTCCGCCTTGAATGTCGCCGCCGGTTGATCACAATTCGCCCGTCGGGTGCCTGTCGCTGTTGCAACAGCGGCAAGCTGAAAACAGGCCGGGTGCGTGGTCGCTTCGTACCTTCGCGACCCCGCCCGGCCGGCCCGCTTCTTTGGGAAGGCGCGGCTGTCGTGGGTAAGAAAATCATCGACACGGTTCACGAGCGGGTTGTGGGGTGTCTCAACATTGCTCACAGTTTGTGCGTCGCCGCAATTCGGGCGGACGTTCACAAGTGGCCCCTTGAGGCATTCATTCAGGCGACTAGCGACCTCACAATCAACGAGCAAACGGGATTGCTGTTCCGGCGAGTGGCCGATACGAACGAAGACGTTGGTCTAAACCGATTCCACAAGAGTTCATGGCACGAGGCGGTAAATGAGTATTGCCGCGCGGTACGTTCGGCGATTCTGATTCCCGGCGACATGTGTTCGCTTTGCGTTCGCGGCGATGGAACGGCGGATGTCACCGCCCTCGCCAAATGGTGGCCGACGATTGGGAAAGAGATTGCCGAACTGGGGCAGCCCAAATTTGATCGGCTTCAGGAATTGCTGGCTCAAGAGCACGCTCGCGCCTTGGTTGTCGCTGGCAGTCGCACGCCGCAAGGTGAACTGACTGGCCTAAACACCGAGTTAGCGTCAGCGGAAAAGCCGCACTCTTCGCGCGTTCCCTCCGACTGGTGGCAGAAGCCAGTTTGCGGCACGAAGCGACAAATCGCAAAATGGGTTGGCACCACAGAGCCGACCTTAAACAACAACGATGGTAAGAATTGGCTGCTTGAGTCGTGGGGCATCGCTGATCCCGATCCTGAGCTGGATTGGCCACAGCCGTTCGCAATCTTCTTTCCGAGCGAACCAAGGTTTACTGCGGTGAACTCTAAGCGACGGACTGATGCTGATGAGTGGATCAAGGCAAAGAAATCGAAAATAAAGCAAAGCGAAGACAAGAAAACAAAACGAGTTCGGCAAAACAGTAGGCACCAGTAGCCTTCCACGCTTCAAGCCAATTCCACCGTGACGGTATCAGGGGCCGAGGTTTCACGCTTCGGTCCCTTTTCGTTTCACGGAGGTGTGCAGTGTGTTTTCGCGACCTGCTTGATGAATTACGACGCTCGGGCGTGGCCGTCACCGAAAGTCGAATTCGCTGGGCGATCAAGACCGGGCAGGTGACTCGTCCGAGAGTTGACGGCTCGCTGCGGTTCGATTTTCGCAATGAAAACGTTGCAGAACTTGTGGCTCACTTTGGCCGGCGGGAGGTGACGAGTCATGCGTGACACCTTGCCACATTCCACCCCATCCGCCGCGCCGGCCGAGAAGCTGCTCTGCACGAGCCGTGAGGCGGCTTTCACTCTCTCGATTTCGGAGCGCAAGCTCTGGGAACTCACCAATCGGGGCATCATCAGGTGCGTCCGCATTGGGAGGGCGGTTCGCTACGCCCGCACCGAGCTCGCGCGTTTTGCAGAACAGGAAACCACGACGGCGTGACGCCATTTCCGTTTCTGGTGTCGGCGATGCGTTGTCGCCGAGTTGCCACCATCAACGCAAGGCGGCTCGTGACGTGTGACCGTCCGAGCCGCCAAGAAAGGAAACCTGAAGCAAGTGAAGCCTATCACAAAACGCATCTCCGAGAAAGTAGTCATCTCGCACGTTGCTGTGGTTGCTCCAACCACTCGTCTACTCGTTGTCGCGGTCGAGGTGTTCGCCACCAAGGATGGCAAGATCGAAAACGACACGTTCGCGTCGCCGGTCGTGAGCATTCGGACGACGGTCGTTGACCTTTGGTATCGTCGTGAACTTGGCGACGACGACGAAACCGACCAACAAGAATACGCCGACGCCGAAGAACTGCGTAAGGCTCGCTACAGATTCGGTCGGCAAGATCTCGACGACGAAATTCTCGTACTGGACCCGGACGGCGAATTGGTTTCGCTGGCCGATCTGCGACGAGTATGGCAATTCACGACTTGCCTGGTCGCGGCGATGTGGGATCCGTCCGAAGACGAGCAGCGGCTCGCGCCGTTCCGCGAAAAACTCATCTGCGAAGCTACGGCGAAGCTTCAAAAGGAACAGGCTGCTTGAGCGGCCGACATCTACGACGCGAGCCAGTCGGAGTTCAGCCGGCTGGCTCGCAAAGAAAGGAACATCATGCAAAAGAAATCATCACGCGACCGTCGCGCGGCGACAAGTCCAGCGACGGACGCCGCCCTCTTGAACGTCTCGTATCCCAGCGGCCGTAAATTTGGCGTCGTGGGACAGTTTCAACTGACGCCGCTTGAATCGTGGCTGGTCCCCGCCGTCTTCATAGGCGATGACAAAGCGATCGTCTTGGATCAACGGGCGATCGTGACATCGCATGGTCGCGTGATCTATTCGCCACGCCAGAATCGCGACGGTCTCGACCCGCAGATGACTCAGTGGTTGAACGAGCATCCCGACTGGGCGAGTCGTGGGCACGAGTCAGGGGGTGTCGCATGACGACCAAAAGCGATTGGCTTCCGGTGACACGACAACATCCCTGCTCAATTTGTGAGAAGTTCGACAACTGCAAAATCGCCCGCGATGGTTCGGCCGTTTGGTGCGGGCGTGTCGAGCAAGGTTCGATCGAACAGAACAACGGCGGGCAGATTCTACACCGGTTGCGTGATCGTGACGACCCGCTGACGTGGCTGGCGAGAACCTATCGGCCTGCGGCATCAGAAAAGCTGAATCGACCAACGAAAGACTGGGGACGCATCGCTCAAGAGGCGTTTGACCATGCGAAAGCAGAAGCGGCTCGGCAAACGTTGAGCACGAAACTCGGTGTCACGGTCGATGCTCTTCGCCGATTGCATGTCGGCTGGATGCCGTCACAACGCTGCTGGTCATTCCCGGAGCGTGACGCGGCCGGCAACGTCATTGGCATCATTCGGCGTTTCGATGATGGCAGCAAGCGACGCGAAGCCGGGAGTCAATCAGGACTGACGTTCGATCGTGTTGGCTGGTCAGAGTCGTCTGTTGAGCCGCGTCACATCCTCTTGGTCGAAGGCCCGTCGGACACGGCAGCACTGATGTCGCTCGGCATAGCTGTTGTCGGACGTCCGTCAAGCCTAGGCGGCGTTGACTTGCTGGCCGAGCTACTTCGCGCCGTGCCGAGCGACAGAACCATCGTCGTGATTGGCGAGCATGATCGAAAGTCGCATGGGTCGTTATCGCCAGTCGTGAAGAAATGGCACAAGCCGGAGTGCAATGGTTGCTCGGCGTGTTGGCCGGGAAAGATCGGTGCGGTCACGACGGCGACAAAGTTGGCCGAACGGTTGGAACGTCCAATCGCTTTGGCATTTCCACCGGAGAACGCGAAGGATGCAAGGGCTTGGTTGAACTCTCATCCGAATGACAAACGAATCGAGTGACCATGAGCGAACGCGGGCAAGACTTTGTCCGCCGCTTGTCGCTCGTGTTCATTCAACCGCCAAAGATCAAAGAGTGTGAACGCCCCACGGGGCCGGAACGCTCGTTGGACGATTGGAGAGCGGACATCGTGCGAGCTCGGCGGGACATCATTGGAAAGCCGGGGATGTACCTCGACCGCTCGCCAACCGGCGCAGGTAAATCCACGGCCGACATCGCAGCGGTTTGGCGCGTCGGCCGAGCGTTGATTGTGACGCCGTGTCACGAGAATGGAGAGGCAATTGTGGAAGACATGCTCACGGCCGGCATCGACGCGATGAAATATCCGGCTCGTTCGACGGAGGGAAAATCGGTGAACTGTTGGAATCAACGCGCCGACGTTTCGGAGCGGCTCGGCTTGTCGGCGGTCGCGGCCGTCTGTCCCTCATGCGCGAAAAGGGCCGAGTGTCTGCAACGCGGCTACTTGAGCGAGTTGGTCGCGGTGAAGTCTGCCGCTGTAGCGATCGCGACTCACGCACGGGCGGTCTACAACGGATTCGACAAACTCGCCGAAGGACGCGGCGAATTTATCTCCGTCCATGAAGACGTTGCGAACACAGTTTGTCCCGATGCCGTGGTGTCGGAAGCGGACCTACAGCTTGCTGCGGACATCATTGGCCGCGTGCTCAATCATCCGAAATGGCTCGATTGGTTGGGACAGGCAGCGTGTCGCGACGAAGACGGTGTCTGGGTTCCCGACGAACACCTCGCCGAAAAGCGAAACAATCTCGACCAGTTCGTTCGATGCTTGGCCGAACTGATTGATTCGCTGTTGATCCAATTGCAAACGGCTGAGCGAACACAAGCGGTCACGATGCTCATGCCGATTGCGAAGGCAACCGGCATTGAAAGCCTGTTGCTTCGCGCATCGTTGGAAGCGAAAGTTGTATTCTCAGAAAGCCCGTGGCGACTACTGTTGGCCGCACTCACGGGTGAACTTTTTTCTTTGGGAGTGATCGTCGATGAACGCCACAAGCCAAAATCCGAGTGAGCCAAGGGCCGGCACGACGAAACGCCGAATGCTCGCTGGACTCTGGAAGAATCTTCCCAGCGAAAACGCGGCCGTGCTCTTCTCGGATGCAACCGCGAACCGCGATGACTTGGAAGCATTGCTGGGGCGGCCGGTGACCGACGTCACGCCATCCGGTCATCTCGCCCGCGTCAAACGAGTGGTGCAATACCCACTGGACATTGTGCGGGCAACATCTCACAGCCGCTTCGCGTCAATCATTCGCGGGGTGCTCACCGAGTTTAGAAGCGCTCGCTATGTGGGCATCATTACCCACCGTCCGCTGGTAGGTGCCATCAAGAAACTGGGCGAGCCGTTCGCAGGACGGCTCGTCAAAGCGGCCTACTTCGGCAGTGGTTCCGACCGGGCGTCCAACGACTGGCACGAACGCTGCGACCTGGTGATCGTAGCCGGCACTCCCCGCGTCCCTGGCGAGGCCGTGCAACGTCGCCTGATTCAGTTCGGTGACTTCACGTCCGCCGGTGAAGATGGCCGTTGGGGGCCGTGCCGCTGGAAAGGCACAACCGAGACCGGGGAGAAACTGATTGTCGAGGGCCGGGGCTACGATCAACGGGCTTGGGAACGTGCTCACCGCAGTCTCGTTCGAGCGGCCATCGTCCAAGCCGCCGGGCGAGGCCGGACGCTGCTCGATACAGGCTGCGACGTGGCCGTCATCTCGACCGAGGAATGCGGCTTTCCTGTGGTCAGCAACCCGGACATCGAATTGTCCGAAACCGAGGTCAAAGCCCTCGTTGTCATCACCGACTTATCGGAACCAGAGTCTTATAGATCATCCAAGAGTATGTATCATCGGTCCCGCAGTCGCCGATCGTGTGAATCAGACGTCGTTCGCGGGGAACAAATCATGGGAAAGACAGTTGTGGCCTACCTCCGAGTTTCGACCAAAGGGCAAGGCGAGTCAGGCTTGGGACTAGAAGCCCAGCAAGCCGCCATTGAAAGCTTCGCCCAACAGAATCGTGGGACCGTCGCGCGGAGCTACCTTGAAGTTGAGTCGGGTCGAAAATCTGATCGTCCCCAATTGGCCGCGGCGATCGCTCATGCGAAACGAAGTCGGGCAACGCTCGTGGTTGCCAAGCTCGACCGCTTGGGGCGCAACGTCGCGTTCTTGTCGGCACTCATGGAAGCAAAAGTTGATTTCGTGGCCTGCGACAATCCGGCCGCGAACAAGCTGACGCTGCACATCTTGGCTGCCGTCGCCGAAGCCGAAGCTGAAGCGATTAGCGCACGCACCAAGGCTGCCTTGGCCGCGTACAAGGCTCGTGGCGGCAAGCTGGGAGCGGCTCGGCCCGAATGCCGAAACAACCTGCCTCAAGAGGCCCGGAAACGCGGAGCGAAGGCTGCCGGTGAAGCCGTGACAGCCAACGCCAACGCCGCCTACGTGGACCTCGCCCCGTTGTTCCAAGACT
Organism: uncultured Planctomycetaceae bacterium; assembly: GCA_964430385.1. Lineage (GTDB taxonomy): Bacteria > Planctomycetota > Planctomycetia > Planctomycetales > Planctomycetaceae > CAYSHJ01. Next base: position 12,674 of record CAYSHJ010000476.1, on the reverse strand, counting down.
TCCAATCGCGTGGCCTGTCGCAACATGCCATCGCTGCCGAACTCAACCAGCAAGGTCACACAACTCGGCGAGGCAAGCCGTGGAGCCAAGTTCAAGTCGGCCGCGTGCTCCAACGACTCGCGATTTTGTGAACCAAAAGGGCGGATTTCCCCAAAGCCCAAGACGAGGAATTACCGATGGCTTCCGTTTTCAAGCGCAAAGGCACCGACCGGTACTTGGCCGGCTTCCACGATCACACCGGGAAGCATTGCACGCGGAGCACTCGCACGACCGACAAGTCGGCGGCGAAGCGTATTGCAGCGAAGTGGGAAAACGCATCGGCACTTCGGCGGGAAGGTGTCATCGACCCTCGCCAAGAGGAAATGTTGAACGAGACTCAAAAGAGCGTCGAACTCCACTTGGCCGACTATCAAGCCAAGCTGGAGGCGTGCGGCTCCGGTAAGCCGCACGTCCACCGGACCATCGACATCGTGCGTTCGATTGCCGAGAAAAGTGAATTCAAGACAGCAGCGGACATCTCGGCCGATGGCGTGAACCGCTACGGGGCGGAGATGAAGAACAATGGGCTATCGGCGCGGACGATTCAAAGCTACCTGACCGCCATCAAGAGTTTCACACGGTGGCTCGTGAGTAACGGCAAGCTGCCCAGCGATCCGCTCGCGACCGTGAAGAAGCCGAACCCGAAAACGGATCGACGGCTTGAGCGTCGAATGCTGCGGCACGACGAATGGCATTGGCTCCGCGAAGTGACTCATTCTGGCGAAGACCGTTTCGGGATGTCTGGCACTGAGCGCATGCTGCTGTACGAGACGGCGATTCAAACAGGGCTGCGATCGAATGAACTCCGCAGCCTGACTCCTGGGCGGCTCTACCTCACGGCCGAGATGCAGTACATCACTTGCAAGGCCGTCTCGACCAAGAATCGGAAGGAAGCTAGGCAATACATCCTCTCCGACTTGGCAAATCGTCTGCGGGTCCACATCGCGACGAAAGCTCCCAAGGCTCCGATGTTCTCGTTGCCCGCGGATTACGAGATGGCGGAAATGCTCCGCGCCGATCTGGATGACGCACGCAAGGCGTGGCTGCAAGAAGCTCGGAATGATCCTGAAGAATTCGCCAACCGCGAGCAGAGCGATTTCCTCAACGCGAAGAATCACGAAGGCGAATCGCTCGACTTCCACGCCCTGCGACATACTTGCGGCGGTTGGTTGGCAATGACGGGAGCACACCCGAAATCTATTCAATCGGTGATGCGACACAGCAGCATCACGCTCACGATGGACACCTACGGCCATCTCATCCCCGGTCAGGAAGCCGAGACTGTCGCGAGGCTGTCGAATCTACTCGGAACGGATCAGCCACAAGCTCTTCGAGCCACGGGAACGACCGATGCGATGGCCGACGATTCAGACAAACCGTCTGAAAAGCGCAGCAGACGGCGCAGCAATTTCAGTGCTGCGCCTTGCGTGGCCGGTGCGACACCGTGCGACGACAACCAAGCGACAGTCGATCAAGCCGCACAACCCAACCCCCTCAAGCTTGCCGACTTGAGCGACACCGTGCGACTTGCTGCGAGCGAGAACGAGAGTGGGACCGCTGGGACTCGAACCCAGAACCAACGGATTATGAGTCCGCTGCTCTAACCGATTGAGCTACGGTCCCAAAGATCTTGGAACGACATTCACGACTTCGGCGATGGAATCGTCAAGGTCGTGGGCTGGGGCGAACATCTTAGATGGCGTGGCCGGGTTTTTCACTTACATTCGATCAACGTGTGGTCAAATGACAGATCGCGAAAAGCTTGCGGGGTGTGCCGAATTCAGCGGTCGGTGCAAGTTCAGCGGTGGCGGTGAGTCGTGGTGGCTTGCGGACAAGCTCAGCTTCGCGGCGTGCGAAGAAATCGCCGAGGAATGGGGACTCGACGAGTGACGCGATGGTGCGGCGGCATGATCTGCCGGTTTTTTGTGTTGTCTGGAACGAGTCTCGGCGGCTGAGGGCGATCCTGCGAATCCGTGACAAACTGCTTGACGTGGCTCGGCGCACGGACGATTCTAATTTGAAGTTTGTCGGACGATCGGTGACAGGGCATGAGGCCGGACTTGGCAGACATGAGCCGCACACGTGGCGGCAAGGAGATCTTCATGGTTCGGAACATTGACGGACTGCTGGGACGGCAAGGACGGCGAGCATGGTTGTGGCGGTGGGCCGTGACGTCGTGCGTCGCGTTGACGACGAGCGTGTGGCTGCTGATACCCGTGATGGCCGGGCTGCAGGAGGTCTCCGACGCCCAGAAAAAGGTGGAGCAACAACTGGCGTTTGGTGAGTTCGCCGGCGCGGTGGAAACGGCTCAGGCTGTGGCGGACCCGCGCGAGCGGATTCAACTGTTGAAGCAAGTGGCGAACGCACAGTTGTCGGCCGGCGATGTTTCGGCCTCGCGCGGCACGACGCGGCGGATCGATCAGCCGGCGGAGCGAGCTCAGGCTCAAGGCCAACAAGCGCGGCGGCAGTCAATGCTCGGCGGTGGCGTGCAGGCCGACTTCACGTCGCTCATCAACCTCATCACGTCTGAAACCAGTGGCCCGTGGCAGGACGTCCAGGGCGAGGGGGGAACGATCACCGAATACGCGCAAGGTGTCGCGGTCAATCCGAACGGCTTGCTGAGCGGACTGAAAAAGGAAGAACAATCCGGACGGTTGAAAGCTCTCGGACTGAGTGCTCGCAAAGCGGACTTGAACGCGGACGTCGCGAAGCGATCCGAGCTGCGGCTGATTTCACTGACGCGGTTGGAACAAGAAGTCAGCAATCGATTGACCGAAGGTCGGCCAGTCGTCGATACCATGAAGAATCTGGCCGGGCTGACAAAGCTTCGCTTCGTGCTGGTTTATCCCGAATCGCGCGACATCGTGATCGGCGGCACCGCGGAAGCTTGGAAATACAACGACCATGGTTTGCCGGTCGGTGTCGAGAGCGGTCGGCCGCTGATGCAACTGGATGATCTGGTGACCGTGTTGCGAACATTCTCGGGCGACGGCTTGCAGAACTTCGGTTGTTCGTTCAATCCGCGTCCCGAAGGGATGAAGCAGTTGCAAGCGTTCGTCGAGCAGTCGCAGGCGCGCGGCCCGCTGGAGGCGGGAGCGGCGGTCAAGAATTGGGCCAATCAATTGCAAAGCAAGCTCGGCCCGCAGGACATCGAGCTGTGGGGCGTGCCGCGCGAATCACGCGTGACTCGCGTGATCACCGAGGCGGATTACAAACTGAAGATGATTGGCATCGGCAAGCTGGACGGCGGGCGGCACATTCCCAGCATTTTCGAACTACTGACCGAAACCGAACAGAAGGCGGGGCGGATCGACGCGCTGCGGTGGTGGCTGACGATGAAGTACGACTCGGTGTTGCACAGCCCCGAGCGCGACGTGTTCGAGATTCAAGGTCCGTCGGTCCAATGCCTATCGGAGAATCAGTTCTTGACGGCTCAGGGCGAGCGCGTGCCGACCGGTCAAGCGGACGCGACGAATCGCGCGTTCGCGGAGAATTTCACGAAGCACTATGCCGAGTTGGCTCAACGCGACCTGACCTTCGCTGATCTGCAAAATGTGTTCGACCTCGCGCTGGTCTCTGCGTTGCTGAAGAACGAAGGCGTGGCCAATCGAATCGGTTGGGATTTAGGTTCATTCGCGGCGAACGGCATTTTTCAGCCGGCGGTCTACGCGGCTCCGCAGGAAGTCGAATCGGTCGCCAATCACCGCGTTTATCGTGGCCGAGACATCGTGGTTCAAGTGGCCGGAGGCGTGCGGGGCGACGTGATGTCGGTCGTGAAAGACCAAAAGGTGATGAAATCCTCGGACAGCTTGACACCGATGTCGGCTCGTGGCCAAGCGACCGATCTACCGGCCGGACGGTGGTGGTGGGACGCGAAGTAGATTGGGGATTGGGGATTTCGGATCGTGGATTGAAACAAACTGAGCGAGGTGGTCGATAGGCCACCTCGCTCAGTTTTTTTGTCGCCCCTGCGGAGTAAAGGCACGTTCGTTTGACGTCAGACTTGGAACGACTGAGGAACGCACTACGCACACGGATGTGGAAATACACGGATGAAGACTGACGATCTGTGTGGCACAAGCTCCGTGTGCGAAGCGTGTGAGCCACCGCAATCTGACTCCCACTTTGCCGGCAATTTTACTTCTCGCTCGCACGCGACGGGTGTCGCGGTCCGAATTCGACGTACGGGCGGCCCAGCCACTTCTTGATCAAGATCAATTCGCCGGCGTCGTTGCCTTCAATCGCGTGGCCAACGAACTGCAGAACGTAGCCGATGACGAACGAGGTCAACGCCCACGATGGCGGATAGCTCCACACCAAAAAGTGGACCGGCAAAATAAACGTCACCGGCAGGCCGATGACATGCAAGAACTGATTGCCGGCATGCAGATGTCGCTCGACATAGTTCTTCAGAAATCGCCGCATGGGTGACGAGCCGTTGAGGTCTTGTGAGTTGCCGATTCGTCGTCTCCCTGCATTCGTTGGACTCAGTTCAAGTCCATTGAAAGGCAGAAGTCCAACGAATGCAGGGAGACAACGAATGAGCTGCGATCGCTGCGCATGGAACTTCAACCTGAACGAACAGGATACCCCTCGAAACCAATTTACGATTTGCAATTTGCAATTCTCAATTTGCAATGCTTGCGGTTTGGCCGCGTTACGGCATTGACCGCGTTTAAGCTCAAGACTGGCCGCTTCGTAGCGGAACACCGACCGTCGGTGCTGGCGGCGTGTTTTGAATCGCCAGGTCTGCCAGGGGTCGATTGCGTCATGCCTGCCAGGTCTGGACCGCATGTGCTGCCCGCGAAACAATGCCGTGCGGAGAGTACCCGTCGCCGATCCGCCGTTCAACGCATTCGCGAAAGTCTTGCAGAAATGTCATGACCAACCCACTGACACGATTCCTCGAAGGATACTTAAACCTGCCGGCGTGCGAGCCGGGACAAGAGTCGCGCTGGAGCTTCACGGGGCAAACGCCGTGGCCCAGTCACTGGCCACCCGCGATCGTGTGGTTGCTGCTCATTGGACTGATCGTCTTTGTGATCGAGATCTATCGCCGCGACGCGCGGTTCTTGAGTTGGCAGCCGCGAGCGGTCCTCATCGGTTTGCGCTGCCTGACGCTGACTGTCGTGCTGCTGCTGCTCGCACAAGTCAGCGTGTCGATCGAACGAACCGGGCTGCCGTTGGTCGTCGTGCTGATCGACGACTCCGCCAGCATGAGTCTGCGCGACGCCTACCGCGATGACGCCGATCGGCAAGCTGTCGCGAAATTGCTCGGCACCAGCGACGCCGCCGACGCGGAACGGTTTGATTTGGTGCGACGCCTGCTGTCGCGTGACGACGGTCGCTGGTTGCGGCGTCTGCGGCAACGCCACAAGGTCCGCGTCGAACGATTCGCCAGCGAGAAAATTCCGGTCGGAGGCGATCTCACCGCCGACGAACACATTCGCGTGTTGTTGGCGGACCTCGACAACCTGCGCCCGGTCGGAGACCTCACGCGCCCGGCCGAAGCGGTGCGGCAAGTGCTGAATCAAAATCGCGGCACTCCGCCGGCCGCGATCGTGCTGCTCACCGACGGCATTGCGAGCAGCGGCGACAGCGACAAGCTTTCGATGATCGCCCCGCTGGCTCGCGAGCAACTCGTGCCGCTATTTGTCGTCGGTTTTGGCAGCAGCGAGCCGGCACGCGACGTGCAACTGGCCGAGTTGATTGCTGACGACGTCGCCTTTATCAACGATCCGATCGTGTTCTCGGCCAAAGTCAAAGCATTCGGCTTCGCGGGTCAGTCGGCAAACGTCGAACTTCGTGAACGAGGCTCCGACAAGCCGCTGACGCGCCGATCGATCGCTCTACCGACCGACGGACAGATAGCGAACGTCGATTTGCTTTACACGCCGACTCAGCCGGGCCACCGCGACTTTGAATTGATCGTGACGCCGCCGCCCGGTGATGTCGACCGTGACAACAATCGGCTGACACAGTCCGTACGCGTGCGCGAGGGCAAACTCAAAATACTGCTCGCGGACGAACTGCCGCGCTGGGAATTTCGCGAACTGAAGAACATGCTCGAACGGGAACCGACGATTGAGTTGCACACACTGCTGCTCGAAGCTGACCTCGAATTCGCGTTGCAAGACGCGACCGCGAAGCCGCTGCAAGGCCGCTTCCCCGTCAGCCGTGAGGTTCTCGCGGCGTATGACGTCGTGTTGCTCGGCGACTTGAACCCCGGAGCGTTCAGGCCCGGCGTGCTCGACAACGTACGCGAGTTCGTGCGCGACGGGGGCGGTTTGTTGATCATGTCCGGAGCGCAGCACATGCCGCTGAGTTTTCGCGGTTCTCCGATCGAAGTGCTACTGCCGATCGAACTCGACGGCGCGAAGGTTCCGCTCCCCGACGCGATTCTGCGCGAGCCGTTTCGTCCGCAGTGGACCACCGCCGGCCAAACGAGCACGCCACTGTTTCGGCATCTGCAACTGGAGGGTCCGTCGCGCGACGTTTGGAAATCGCTTCCCGGTCTGTACTGGCTGTGCGAGGCTCCGCGATTGAAAGCCGGAGCGACGGTGCTGGTCGAGCATTCGCAACGTCGCGGTGAATCGCAACTGCTGCCGGTCATCGCGCTGCAGCGCTTCGGAGCCGGGAAGGTCTTGTTCCATGCGACCGACGAACTCTGGCGTTGGAGATTCCGTGGCGGCGAACGGTTGTACTCGCGCTATTGGGTCCAGGCGTTACGGTATCTCAGCCGCTCGCACAACCTGACCGGAACACGTGGCGTCGAATTCACCGCCGATCGACAGACGTATCAGCGCGGCGAGCCTGTCCGACTCCGATTACAATTCTTCGATGAACGCAATCTCGCGACAAACGGCACCGCGACGGTTGTCGTCGAACGCACCGACGAGCCACGCCGCACGATCACATTGTCGCGCGCCGCCAAGTCACCAAACGTGTGGACCGGCGAACTGCACGGCCTGCGCGACGGACACTATCATGCCTGGGTTGTCGAGCCGTCCGGGGCCGGATCGCCACCGGCCGTCGATTTTCACATTGAAGCTCCGCAGCGCGAACTGCAGCAACGCCGTTTGGATCGAGCCGACCTCGAAGCCGCCGCCCGCGCGACTCACGGCCGCTACTTCCCGCTGCACGAAGCCGACCGCGTCCCGGACGACCTGCCCCTGGGACAACCGGTCCCGCTGGCCGCCGCAACTGTCGTGCCTTTGTGGACTCGCTGGGAACTCTTGTTGCTATTCGCCGTCTTGTTGTCGATAGAGTGGCTATGCCGCCGTCGCTGGCGGCTGGTATGAGCAGAGGTCAGGAGTCAGAGGTCAGAGATCAGAACGCGTTGGACACGGGTTAGCCGGCCTAGCCGTATTTATAAAGTACACGGCGATGTGATTCAGACATCGCAAGGCGGACCACAACCCTGTGAGCAGAGTCATGGCTGAAAACGAACAGGAATCATCGTGCGAATTCCATTCATCAAGCGAGAATCGGAAGCGGAAAAGCAAGCGAGGATTGCCGCAAAGGAAGCCATGCTTGCCGCCAAGGCGAAAGCACAGAAACGATTCTGGTTCAACGTGAAGCTTGTGATCGTAGGAGTGTTCGTCGCGTTCGTGTCGCTGATCGGCGGCCTGATCTATCTGGTACGGAACGCGCCGCAACCGCCGCAGCGTAGCTATCAAGTTTCGCCACCGATCACGAAGTCATCAACGCCCATCGCGTCCCCACCTCCAGTTATCACGGTTCCGTCTAGCGACCGCGTGTGGGTCATTGGATACACGCACAAGAACGGGACGCACGTAAATGGATATTGGCGTAGCAAACCGGGCAAGTAGGACGAAACATGATCGACCTCCAAAGGGAGGTCACGATGTCGGTTTTGCATTCAGCGAAGGAACTTGTCGATTCAAAAAGGCTTTCGAGCTTGCGATGGACATCTTTGAGATCCATGATCCAACGCCCCGAAGCCTTCTCAACCGGTAATGGCTGACCTCTGACCTCTGACCTCTGACCTCTGACCTCTGCCATGTCTCTTCTCGATCAACTTCACGATCTGCGTCAGCGAGTGCGTCGTCTGTTGTGGCTGACGGGCATGAGTTGGCTTGTCGTTGGGTTGGTGAGCAGTCTGATCCTTGTCGGCGGCGTCGACTGGTTGTGGCCGCTCGATGATCGTTGGCTGCGCGCCGGACTACTGTTCGGTTTCACGACGGGGATCTGCGTACTCGCCTGGCGACGTCTTTTGGCACCGCTCCGGCGTCCGTTTTCAAACGTCGAACTCTCCGGTCACCTCGAACAACAATTCCCGCAGTTGCGAGGCCGGCTTGCCACGGCCGTTGAATTCCTCGAACGAGGCATCAGCCCTGCGGTCGGGTCGACCGAGTTGCAGCAGCGGCTGATCGCGCAAACAACCAGCGATGTTGAACAACTCGCTTTTCAAACAGCCCTCGACCGTCGGCCCTCGATGCATGCATTGCTGTCGGCCGCCGCGGCTTGTGCCGTGGCGCTGGTGTTAGCGTCGACACATCCGGCCGAAGCGAGTATCGCGTTGCAGCGATGGCTGTGGCCGCTGAGCGATCCGCACTGGCCTCGCAAGGTTGAACTGCAACTCGTGCGTGGGGATTTGACTCAGGTCGAATCGACGTCGTCGAATCCGCTTCGAAGTGTCCAGGGTCAGCCGTTGGACTTGTTCGTCGTGAACGCGCGCGGTCCGTTGCCTCAGCCGGTGAAGGTCGAGTTTCGTCGTCGCGACAGCGCGGCGCAGTCCGAACCGCTGCGGATCGCGACCTTGCGGAGTTCGGCCGATCGACCTCGCGAGGCGGCGGCCATTCGGCTGCCCATCGACGAAGGCGCGATCGAGTTTCGCGCAGTCGGCGGCGATGACGATCACATGCGATGGCGCACGCTGGAGATCGTGCCTCCGCCGAAGATTGCCTCGTACCGCGTGCGCATCACTCCGCCGAAATACATCGGCGATCCAAGCACGTTCGCACCCGAAAACGCCACTCAGGTGCGAGCCTTGATCGGCTCGACGCTGAGGCTCGAATGCCGCACGAATCGCGCGGTGAAGTCGGCCACTTGGCACACCCCCACCGGCCCCGTGCCGGTGGAACAATGCGTCATCGCTACTGAACGCTCGCCTGCGTCCGAGGTGTCACGAAACGCTGCGACGGCCCAACAGAACAGCTCAGAGGCAGCACAACTCCCCAGCTTGGAGGCGTCAGCCGAGCGACGCCGGGTTGGTGCAATGGACGGGTGGTGCATCGCTTTTTCAATGACGCAATCCGGTTCGGTTGTGTATCGGCTGTCGCTCGTTGACCAAGACGGGTTCGAGAATTCCGCCGCGCTGCGGCTGGAAGTCCACGGAGTCGCCGATCCGCCACCGATGGTGACGCTCGAACAACCCGCGACCGATCAACTCGTCACGACGAATGCCGTCGTCCAGTTCCAAGCCAGGGCGAAGGATGATCGCGCGTTGAAGGAACTGTCTTTGGATGTGCGTGTCGAACGTGAGAACGAAGTTGTCCCAAACGACGAGATGGCCAAGGGCATATCAAGGGTTGCCACGATCACGCCGCCGCCGTCGACGAAGGAGTCGGTACTCAGTACTCAGTACTCAGTACTTGATACTCGGCATTCAGGACGTGATCTCAACAATTCAGTCCGCGAGCTCAGCGTCCTTCCCGGCGATCGCCTGCGACTGCAAGCGGTTGCGACCGATCACTGCGATGTCGGTGAGCCGCGTGTCGGTCGCAGCGTGACGCGGACGCTGACGGTCGTCACGGCGGAGACGAAAACGGCGGAAATTGCGAATCGGCTGGACTTACTGTTGCATGATTTGGAGATGCTCGCCGATCGGCAATCGCGAGCGATGGAACAAGTCGCCGACTTGCGAGTGCAGGCCGACAAGGCGGGTGAACTGCGGCCGCAAGACACGGATACGCTCAAGCGAGTCGAGTTGGATCAGCGACAGATCGACACGCAACTCATCGGTCGCGTCGACAGTGTGACGTCGCGAGCGCGCGGGCTGTTGGCGGAATTGGACTCGAATCAACTGGACGAAGAACTGACGCGAAGTCGCTTGTCTCGCATCGCGCAGGCGATTGACGGTCTGGGACATCAGACGTTGCCGGCGTTGGAGAGCACGTTGAGTCGGGTGGTGAAGACGCTGCCGAAAAGCGTTGCCGACGACCTGCGCGAGGTCGCGACTCGACAGGGCGAAGTGCTGACGACGTTGCAGAGTCTCGTGGGCGAGTTGACTCAATGGCGGGACCGGCGTGAATTGGCTCGCGAGGTCACGGACTTGGCGAAGACGCAGGACGAACTCAATCGCGACACGCTGGAGCTTGCGCCGAGCACGATTGGGCGATCGCTGCCGCAGTTGTCGAGTCAACAACAAGCCGACGTCGCCAAGCTGGCCGATCGGCAATCGCGAATGGCCGAGCGGATCGAGCAACTGCGGCAGCGACTCGCAAACTCGGCGGAAAAAAACCAAGCCGCTGGCGACACGAGCAAAAACGGCGTGCCGAAGACGTCAGTCCCCGGGTTCGAACGGGATGCCGCGAAAAACGAACGGGTTGACGAGGAGGCCGCCGCAGAGACGGCTCGCGAGACGGTCGCCGAACTAGATCAACAGGGATTTGTCGCGAAAGCTCGCGAGGCGTCGCAAGACGTCGCGGCGAATAATCTCGGTCAGGCGGGGCAGACGCAGCAGCAACTCGCGGCGGAGTTAAAGGCTCTCGCAGAGAAACTCGAACACACGCCGACATCGTCGACAAGTAACGCGGTTCGCGAGTTGCAGGAACTCGAATCGAAACTCGAATCGTTGCGTGAACGGCAACGCGAGTTGCTCGACCAGACGAAACAGACCGAAGCCAAACGTGAGTCGCTGACGCCAGAGCAACTGGCCGAACAAGCTCAATCGCTGCGCGAGCGGCAAGCGGCGACGAAAGCGACCGCGGATGACGTGGCCTCGCGAATCAAGAACTCTCCAGCCCGAGCCGAATCGGAATCCGTGCGGCGTGCTCGTCAACACATGCAGCGGGCTGAAGACCAGTTGGGCGAGAAGCAGCTCGACCGCGCTGCGAACGAACAGCAAGCGGCGCTCGATGATTTGGAACAGTCGAGTCGCGAGTTGGCAGACGCTCGCAAGGCCGCGCAGCAACAGCAGGCCGCCGAACTGGCCGGCGAGTTGGCCAAGGCCCTGAGGGAATTGATCGAACAACAGCAAACGGTGATCGACGAAACGGAACGTCTTTCGACTGAGCAACAAGAGTCCGGCAAATGGACTCGCCCGCTCGCAAAGGCGGCGCTGAATCTCGCCGAGGCAGAGCAAAGTCTCGCCGACGGCACGCATGAATTGGCGGAATCATTGCAAGAGATTGAAGCGGTGAAGCTGACGCTCGACCGCGCGGCTAACGACCTCTCGACGGCAGCGGAGCGTTTGCGGAATCGGCAACTCGACGAAGAAACCCGATCGCACGAACAGGCCGCGTTACGCACTTTCAAGCTACTGGCCGAAGCACTCACACCGCAAAAGGTGCCACCAAACGACGAAGTGCAATCGAAGAATGACTCGTCGCAGCAACAGGCGCCGAACGGCGATGGCATCCCGCCGGAACCTATTCCGCCGATCGCTCAGTTGAAACTGCTGCGACAACTAGAGAACGATGTGCTTGGCGCCACGCAGTCGGCGGACAAGCGAAAGCCGACATCCGCCGACGATGACAAGCAACGTGCGGCTGAAGTCGCTCGCTTGGCTCAAGAGCAACAAGACGTTGCGAACGCGACGTCTCGATTGCTCGAACGCTTCCCCGCGCCGCACCAGGTTGAGCCGGAGACGCCAGAACAAGATCCGAAACCAGAGAAGCCGCCCGCGGACGACTCGAAAGAACCGAAGACCAAGAACAAGTCACCCGACGACGATTCGCCCAACGACGACGAGACCGCTCCGCGCGAAGCCGTGCTCGACGCGATGCGACAAGCTCACGAACGACTGACGGCGAAAGAGACCGGTGACAAGACGCAGTCGGCGGAACAATCAGCCGTCGAGCAACTCGACAAGCTGCTGGAGATCTGGCAACGGCGAGCGGCTCGCCAGCAGGCGATGGCGCGGACGGGGCAAGGTTCGACGCCGCAGAATCAGCCGCCCGACAAGAATTCGAACACTGCGAGCGACGGCGACGGCAAACGGACGGGGCGCGAGAACTCTCAAGCTCGCGATTCGTCCGAACGGCACGACACCGGCGCGGATCGCGAGGGCGAACTGATCAAGCAACGACAGCTTCGCGAAGCCATTTGGGGACACTTGCCCCCGACGCTTCGCGAGAAAATGCTCAACCTGCCTCACGACAAAACGCTGCCGAAGTATTCCGAGCACATTCGCCGCTACTACGAAGCGCTCGCGGAAGAAGACTAAGAACGGGCGCAGCAATAAGTGGGGCACGATTCTATCGTGCCGAGCACGTTGAAAACGTGCTCCACGTCCGGAAGACAAATATTTCTGCGTCAATCTTGACGCGGGCTTCGCCCGCAACCTTGCTCCCTCTCCCCGGCGTGGGGGGAGGGGGCGGGGGTGGGGGGGGTTCGTGAACCGGTGAAGCGTTCGGCCCCCTCACCCTAACCCTCTCCCCCGCGGCGGG
>CAYSHJ010000475.1:0-3421 GCA_964430385.1 uncultured Planctomycetaceae bacterium | reverse complement strand
TGTCCGGTCGCGGCCTGCACGGCCACGCCGCTGGGATTGTCGAGGTTCGACAACACCGTCTTCGGTTTCGCATCTTGAGCGACCGCCGTCAGAGCCATCGAGCCACACAACAAAAACGCCATTGATCGGAGCATGAGAACTTCCTTTCGGTTGGAGCCGCAAGCGAAACGCTTGCGGTTGGGGGAGCTACTTCCAAAGTGATTTGTTACTGCCGGTCTCGTAACTGACGGGTGAAAGATGATCCCATTCCTCTTCGTCATTGCCAGTTGCTTGTGCCCATGCACAACTCGCAGCGTACAAGAGCGACTCACACCAATCGTCAATTGATTTGGACATCTTTGCGGGATCGGACTTCACGGCTTCGTAGTGTTTTTGGCCACATGCGACCGCAAAGCAACGTACGTAAAGGAAGCCGTCTCCCGATTGTCCCGACTCACCGGCCTCGTTCGCGTACACCTCACCGTCGACGTCATAAAGAACCTGCGCGAGATGGTCTTCAAAAGAACGTAGCTCTTGTTCGTCTTGCCCGGAAAGGGCTTCAATAAGCGGCTCCACAGCTCTTTCCTCATCACCGTCCCGAAGAGCGCTGCAGTCGATCTTGCTGATGAATTTCCAAAATGACGGACGGTCCATGACGTTCTCCGGCCTTTCAGAGAAATGCCCGCGATGTGCCGAGAGCATGCTACTTCGGCAACTCCGGAGCCTTGTGGTTTGGGTAGTCGGGGTTGCTCAGTCCTTCGGTCATGAACTTCACCAAGTCGGCCTTCTCCGTCGGGGTGATCATGATGTTGAAGTTTACCTTCGTCGAGCCAGTCCAGCGGACACTCGATGAATCGTGTTTCTCAGGAATTCAGCATCCGCGTGGTGAGACGTGCGGCGACCGCTTTGTCGGATTCTGGCGGCATGGCCGGTTGAATCGTGGTGCGACAGTCACGATCCGATGACTCAAAATGTCTCAACGTCGCGCTCGACAATCAGCACATCCAATTGGTCGAAGTTCTTCATGAGTTTCTCTTTGTAGGACCGGAAAAATCTGCGGGCTTTGGCCGTGTGCGGAGTGATGACACGATAGATCACGATCTCGTCGCGATAGGTCACGCCGGCCATTTGCCACAGCCCCTCGTTTGGTTGGGGAAAGAACGTGACGCCACCAAATTGGGAAAGCAACTCGTTTTGGACCGATCGGAACATTCGGGCGGCAAACGGCTGGCCGTCGTTGTCGCTCAGTGGCAAATAAAGATCATATTCTTTCACAGGCAGCCACTCCCTCGAGTGCCGGTGCGTTCGACTCACGACTTAATTCGGTGAAGCGAACCCCGGCAGTTCGTAGCGCCTTAGCCGCAGCTTCGTTGATGACGTAGGTTCGATCCGCCAAAATGGAACCGGATGAATGGCGCAACAAAATCGGGATCGCTTTGATCTCTTCCGAAGCTGAAAGGCGAATCACCACTTTCATGGTTTGGTCCTCTGGAAGTCCGCGCTTCAATTCCATCGTTATGAAGAATCCGCAGGCCGATGACGAATCACCAGCCACAAGCTGGCAGCTCGTGGCTACGGCAACTGCGGCGGTTTGTGGTCCGGGTAGTCGGGGCTAGAAAGGCCTTCGGTCAGGAACTGCACCAAGTCGGCCTTCTCGTCCGGGGCGATCTTGATGTTGTAGATTTCTTCGTCGAGCCACTGGTTGGGGATGCCTCCTTTGGCATAGTGATTAACGACCTCTTCCAAGGTCTTCGCGCTGCCGTCGTGGAAGTACGGGCCGGACTTGGCAATCTCACGCAGCGTCGGCGTTTTGAACGCGCCGGTGTCGCCGGAGAGCTTGCTAATGTCGGCTCGGCCTTTGTCGAAGTCCTTCTTGTCCATGCCGACGCCAACATTGTGGAACGAGTTATCCGTGAAGTTCGGCCCCGCGTGACACGCCGAACAATGAGCCTTGCCGAAGAACAATTTCATGCCGCGCTGAGCCGACTCAGATAACGCAGCCGCGTTACCCCCTTTGAAGCGGTCATACGGCGCGTTGCCGGAGATGACCGTCCGTTCGTAAGCAGCAATCGCCTTTGCGATGCCGTCGGCGGTTGCTCCGTCGGTGCCGAAAACGTGTTTGAATTGTGTCTTGTACCCCTCGATGCCGTTTAGCTTGTTGATGACGGCATCGAGCGTCATGTTCATCTCAATCGGATTCTGGATCGGGCCAAGCGCTTGATCTTCGAGGCTCTTCGCGCGGCCGTCCCAGAACTGCAGTGAGCCATAGGCCGTGTTGATGACCGTCGGTGCCGACCGGCCGCCCTTTTTGCCTTCGATTCCGGTGGCGAAGCGGTCGCCATTCGAAAACCCTTTGGCTGGATCGTGGCAGCTCGCACAGCTCACTTTGTTGTCGGCCGAGAGCCGGCCGTCGAAGTACAACTGCTTGCCGAGCGAGATCTTCTCCGGCGACTGCGGGTTGTCAGACGGCACGGGAACGGTTGCAAGTCCGAGCGGCGCGGACCCTTTCGCTGATTTGCCACCGTCCGTTTTGTCCGCCGCAGCGAGGCCGATGGCGACACCGAACAAGCTGCACACCGTCGCGCCGCGAGTCAGCCAACTCCACGAACAAAAGCGTGGTTGCAAACGTCGGATCATGGTGAAGCATCCTTGTGAGTAGTCTCTGCCGACCAAACCGATTTCCAGCGGCGTTGTGAATAAGTTCCGTTCGCGCCGTTTGCAAGGGCCGCGTCCATCGCGGTCGGCTGTTGAGATTCGCCGCCGGGATGCCAGTCAGGGCCGAGGGTTGAATGACGAGCCACGATGGGTCATCGTGTTGCGGCCAACGCTGATCCTTTTCTCTTGCCGTGACGAAGCACCTGACGATGACCGACGCCGCTTGGGCTGATGCTCACGACAAACTGGAACGCCTGAAACGGAATCTGGCCACGGTCATTCGAGGCAAGCCGGAGTGTATCGAGGTTCTCACGATCGCGCTCTTGGCCAACGGGTCGGTGCTGATGGAAGACGTGCCGGGCGTCGGCAAGACGACGTTGGCCAAGGCACTCGCGAGGTCGGTCGATCTCAGCTTTCATCGCATTCAATTCACGCCGGACTTGCTGCCGGCGGACATTCTTGGCTCGTCGATCTACAACCCGTCCGACGGTTCGTTCTCATTTCGCAAAGGTCCGATCTTTTGCCACGTGCTCCTGGCCGATGAAATCAACCGAGCCTCCCCGCGTACGCAGTCGGCCTTGCTGGAAGCCATGAGCGAAGCGCAGGCCACAATCGAATGCGAGCGGCACATACTGCCCGAACCGTTCCTGGTGCTGGCCACGCAGAATCCCGTCGAATTCCACGGAACATACCCATTGCCGGAAGCTCAGTTGGACCGGTTCCTCGTGCTGCTGAACTTGGGCTATCCCGACGTGCAGACGGAAGTCGGCATCCTGTTTTCGCAGCA
>CAYSHJ010000474.1:0-7638 GCA_964430385.1 uncultured Planctomycetaceae bacterium | reverse complement strand
GTCAACAGAGCGCACCGCGAACGCGGTGAGGAATTTTGGAAGTTTTTGTCCTCACGAAGTTGGGTGACAGAACACTGAGTTGGAATGGGGTGCGGGTCGCTACGGGGTGGCTTCTGCAAACGGTGTCGATTCGCAGCGGATCGCTCCGGTGCGACGCACCAAACATCTATTGAGGGTTCGGCCGAAGTGATCTGGCGATCAAGGCGGCTGGACGTCATCGTCCTCCGCGTACTGGGTGCCGCCGTGGCATCAACTCATCCGTATTTCGGGATTCGCAAAAAACCACCGTTAAATGACGCAGGAGTTCAACGCTGTTTTTGACGGCTATGCCGAACCCGCACCGGCGTTCGTCCTGCCATCGTGTCAACCAGCGACCCGCCTCCGCCGACGATGATCGACAATTCGGTCATCAAGAATCAGGGTGTCAAACAAAGAATAGCATAACGTCCTTTATGTTCACTATGGCGGGATCGTGTTGACAGCGAGCCTCGAATCTGGCGACGCAAACTCGGGCGGCTAGCGTCGAATGCACGTCAATTTGTTGTCGACCCAAGTTTGGCTTCGTGACACGGCCTCATGGGGACAAGGGAATCCGAGCTGACTTTCTGGTCGATCATTTTCAACGGCTTCCTCTAGCTGCGATACTGGGACGCGGTCGTCACGAGTCCGATCCGTCGGTTGCTGAAACCGGCTCCGATTGTGGCTAAGTGGCCGAACCTGTCGGCGATGGTCAAGCGGATGTCGTCTTGTTCGCTTCTCAGGACACTACTGTCGGCGGCTGAAAGCCGAAACGCAACTTGCCCGCCCGTATCGTTTCGCATTCACGGGCAACGCCGTATCTTGGGATGTTGTTCAGTGTTGCTGACATCGTTGTGGCTGCCACTGCGGCGGACGATGAGGTTGGTTGCATGCAGGCGGTGATCGGCGAGCCGAATTCGGACGAGGAGCAAATCAAACGTGGGCGTTCAGCAGACATTGTCGCCGTCGGGGCTTGGTCGTGAGCAGTTTCGGCGGTTGACTGACTATGCCGATCAGGCGGCCGGTTTGAGTCACGATGACTTGCGAGACATGGTGGCCAAGCACATAGACATGGCGCGAGAACTCGCCAGAAGCCAATCGTTGGTGAATGTACCATTGGCCGAAGCGTTGCAAGACGCCATCGCGCGGGTGTTGGCGGACTGGCAGACGCTTCCGGCGCACGTGCGGCCGTGGTTGCAGGGAGCGGTGCTGTACTTCGTGAAGTCCGCTGACTCGGAGCCGGACTTTTCCTCGGCCATTGGGTTCGAGGATGACGCTCAGGTTTGGAATGCCTGCGTGAAGCTGGCTCGCCGTGACGACCTGTGCGTGCGGCCGGAGGACTTTGACGATGCCTAAGCCCGTGATGTTGGCTCCTGGGATGCGTGTGCTGTGCCGAGACGCCGAGTGACTGGTGACTCGTGTTGATCCGTCGGACTATGCTCACAAGCACTTTGCTGTGCATTGCGTCGGCGCGGATGATCTTGTGCGTGGCCGCGAGTCGGTCTTTCTCACGCAGCTTGATTCGCCGATTCCGGTTGATCCGAAGCAGACGACGTTGGTGCCGGATTCGTCGAATGGTTTTCGGTTGGCAAAGTTATTTTTGGAGGCTCAGCTTCGGCAGATGCCGGCCACGGGGGAAGAGCCGGACCCAACGGGCATGGGTGCGTTTCAGCCGATGCCATTTCAAATCGAGACCGTGCAGCGAGCGTTGCTGCAATTGCGACCACGGCT
Organism: uncultured Planctomycetaceae bacterium; assembly: GCA_964430385.1. GTDB lineage: Bacteria > Planctomycetota > Planctomycetia > Planctomycetales > Planctomycetaceae > CAYSHJ01. The sequence continues at coordinate 5,889 of CAYSHJ010000474.1, read as the reverse complement.
CTTGCTCGCGGACTCGGTTGGGCTGGGCAAGACGATTCAGGTCGGCATGATCCTGTCCGAGTTGATGCGGCGCGGCCGAGCGGGTCGCATCCTGGTGCTCGCCAAGAAGTCGATGCTCGCGCAGTTTCAGGCCGAGCTGTGGAACCGGTTCGGCATTCCGTTGGTGCGGCTGGACTCAGTCGGCATCGCCAAACTGAGGCTGCGTATCCCGGCGAACAAAAACCCGTTCGAGGTTTATCAGCGAGTCATCATCAGCATGGACACGCTGAAGAACATCGGTAGCTACCGGCACTTCCTGGAGAAGACGTGGTGGGACTGCGTCGTCATCGACGAGGCTCACAACGTCGCCGGTGCGAGCGTGCCGGATCGGCATCTCAGCTATCGGCTCGCGCGATTGTTGTCGCGGCGATCGGACAGCCTGCTGCTGACCACGGCCACGCCGCACAACGGCAAACGTGAAACTTTCGGCCGGCTCATCTCGTTGCTGGACCCTTCGGCGATCCCGGACCCGGACTTGCGTGAGTACGACGCTCAGGACATTCGCGGCTTCTTCTTCATGCGGTTCAAAGAGGATGTGCGGAAGGACGTTGGCCAATCGCTGCCGGAGCGGCGCGTCGTGCCGTTGGCAGAGACGACGGTCGCCGCGTCGGAACCGGAGGAGCGCGTCTATGCCATCTTCGGCGAGTTGCGGCAGGAAGCGACCACGGCCCAGCCGAATTGGAAACCGGAGCCGCTCACGCAGTACGGGATGTATAAGCAATTTCTCTCCAGTCCGGAGTCTTGTCGGGTGACGCTGCGCAAGCGGATGCAAACAGTTCGCTCGCGTGATCCGGACAGTCCGGAGCTGCCGTACCTTCAGCGACTCGACACCGCGCTCGCCGGACTGCGCATCGACGACTCATCGCGGTATCGGTTGTTTGTCGAGCAACTGCGAAAGCTGGGCTGGGACGGTTCGGCGAAGAGTCCGCGAGTCATCGTCTTCACCGAGTATCGCGAAACTCAAGAAGCCTTGGCCCGCGCGATCACCGCCGAGTTCAAGCTGACGTACTCCGACAAGTTCGAGGACCAACCGCAGCAGACGCTCGCCACGATTCACGGTTCATTCCCGGACATCTGGCTGATGAAGACGGTCGAGGCATTCGGCACCGGCTCGTCGCCAGTGCGGATGATGATCGCAACCGATGTCGCAAGCGAAGGCATCAACCTGCATCACGAATGTCATGAGCTGATTCATTACGACTTGCCTTGGTCGATCATCACCCTGATTCAACGGAACGGCCGCATCGACCGCATCGGACAGACTGACAATCCCGTGCTGCGATATCTGCGAGTTCGCACGCAACAGGGCGTTTTCAAGGGTGACGAAGCGATCTTCGCGCGGCTGATCGACAAGGTCGAAGAGATCAACCGATCGACGCGCACCGGCGAGTCGGTCTTGCGGTTGTACGATCCCGAACGTGAAGCGGAGCACATCGCGACGGCCGGCCTGTTGAAGGGCGACGTCACCGTTTTGGACCACCCCGCGCCGGCTGACAACGCTGACACTTCTGAAGCCGCCAGTTTGGAGAACGTGTTGTCGGATGCCTCGGCCGCCGAGCACGCGGAGTTCTTGCAATTCCTGCTCGGCAACATGACCGCGACGCAGCCGCAGGCAGCAGCCGAAGTGAAATCGCCGGAGCCGAAACCGGAATCGCGTTTGCGGCTGATGTCCGATCGCAAATTTCTGGTCGATGGTTATCGCTTGCTGGGCGAGAACGACCGCGACTACTTGCCATTGGAGGAAACCGATTCGGGCAAGTTGCTGATGATGAATGCTCCGCGTGATTTGCGGCGGCGGCTGGGCGCACCCGACGAAGGAAGCGACGTGATCTTCGGTGCGACCGCCATTCCCGAAGAGGCGTGGCCGGAGCACGGTCAATTCCGCCTGACCGACGATCGCGAGCAAGTTGAACTGGCGATCAAAGCCGCGCGTCACATGTCCGGGATGTGGTCGCGAGAACTGCTCCTCACAGACCAGCATCCGATCCTGCGATGGATCACCGAGCGGTTGCTGATGTTGATGAAACGGGGCGAGTGCCCGCACATCACCTCGCGCAAGCTGGCGGCGGGGGAGTTGTGTTTCTGCTTCATCGGCCAAGTCAGTTCAAAGGCGGGCACGCCGCTGGTGATTGACGCTCACGCGATTTCGTACCATCGCGGTGGCCGTTGCCAGCACCGACCGTTGCGAGACGCTCTGGAAGCGGCCGGCTTCGAGTCGCTGATCAATGACGGCCGAGCCAGCAACGCCGTCGCCGCGCAAGCCCTGCTCGCTGCCGCCGTCGATGCCAGCCGGGACCATTTGCGGCAATTGAAAGAGCAGCGCGAGAAGCAGTTGACGTTGCTGATTCGCAAAGAAGAACGACGGCTTAGCCAATGGAGCAGTCGCCGCCGTGAACTTCTCGAAGACCGCATCGCGCAGCTTGGCCCGAATCATCCGCGAGCCAAACGGTATCGCACCGAGTTGTCCGAAATGGACAATTTTCTAACCGACCGCCGCGAGAATTGGCTGGCTCCGTACTTCTCCGGCGCGGCCGAACCAGCCACGCAATTAGTTTTGGTGATTGAAGGAGTGTAGCCCGCTCTCGCCGAGAGTGGATTCGTGACTGTGAACCGCATCCCTCAACAGGCGAGCCGCCTGTTGCTACGAAATCCCGAACATGCCTTTGGATACCTGCATCACGAATGTTGGCGAGTATTACTCGTCGCACTATCTCGACAGCACGTTCGCGCGCGACGTGGACAATCTGGTGAAGGGCTGGCGAGAGGCCGGAACGCAGGCTCCGCCGAGGCGAGTGGCGGCGTTGAGCGTGCCGTACTTCAAGGCGAAGTCGCTGGCCTTGGACGAGTCGCTACCGGAACAACGAGCGGATGCGGACGACGTTGCTAAGTGGCCGAGTTTATTGCTGCAAGCGCTCGGTTATGAAGTCCTCGAACGTGTGGACATTCCGGTGGACGGGGGCGAGTTCCGCGTGCCGGCGTTGGGGCGAGTCACTCGTTACGGCCGGCCGTGGCTGGTCGTTTGTGAGACGGAATTCTGTTTGCCCGACAGCAGCTTGAAAGACGGCCAGCCTCCTGAAGACCCGCTGGAATTGTCGCCGCGCCCGACGAAAACCAGTGATGTGTCGCAATTGCCGCTCTGCGAGGGCGACTGGAGCCGCGTCATCGGCCGCCTGTTCATTGCCGAGGACGCGCCGCGTTGGGTCATGTTGCTCGCCGGCAGTCAGGTGTTGTTGTTCGATCAGCGGACGTACTCGCAGGGTCGGTATCTGGCGTTTGATCTCGACGACGCCTTCGGGCGCAAGGAGCGGGACACGTTCAATCATGTGGCCGCGTTCTTGTCGCATGAATCGCTCTGTCCCGGCGGCGAGACCGACACCGTGCTGCATGACCGGCTGGAAGAGCAAAGCCATCGGTTCGCGCACGGCGTGACCGAGGGCTTGCAGTTCGCTGTGCGTGAGGCGATCGAACTGCTCGTCAATGAGTGGGCCGAGGATCGGGTCGTACGACAGAAGCGGTCGCTCACAAGATTGCGGCCGGATGAGATCACGGCCGGATTGCCGCCCGACTTGCAGCAGTTCGACGACGGCTCGGTCGAGATCACCGCCGAGCATCTCAAGCGTGAGGCGCTCGCCTTCGTGTATCGGCTGTTGTTCTGCTTCTATGCCGAGGCGCGGGGCGGCGAACTCAGCATCTTGCCGATCGAGGAGGACGGGTATCGGCTGGGCTACAGCCTGGAATCGTTGCGTGATCTGGAGCAAGTGCCGCTGACCGTCGCCACCGAAGACGGCTCGTACTTTCAGGAGCATCTCGCCCGGCTGTTTCAGATCATTCACGACGGGTTCCGGCCGGAGGTCGATACCAGCCGTCTGGGTTATGAAACGGACTTGGTGCGGACCTTCAGCGTGCGACCGCTGACGGCCACGCTGTTCGCGCCGCAGGGGACGCCGTTGCTCAAGCGAGCGCGGCTGACGAACCGCTGTTTGCAGCAGGTCATCCGCAAGCTGTCGCTGAGCGTTGACGACCACAGCCGCACCATCGGCCGCGTGAACTACGCCGAGCTGGGGATCAACCAGTTGGGAGCCGTGTACGAAGGCTTGCTGTCGTATCGCGGCATGTTCGCCGACCAAGAGCTGATCCATGTGAAGCCGGCCAGCGGCAACTTTCGCGACAAGAAAACGCCGACGTGGTTCGTCTCCAAGGAACGGCTCGAAGAGTTTCAGACGGACGAAGTCGAACGGCTCGAAGGTGGCAAGCCTCGCGTCTATCGCAAAGGTGAGTTCGTTCTACATCTCAACGGCATCGACCGCGAGCAGTCAGCGTCGTACTACACGCCGGAAGTGCTGACGCGCTGCTTGGTCGAGGAAGCCTTGCGGGAACTGCTGGCCAACTTCGGCCCCGAGGACGCTGACCGGATTTTGCTGCTGCTCATCTGCGAGCCGGCGATGGGCAGCGGGGCGTTCTTGCTCGAAGCCTGCTCGCAGTTGGCCCATCGGTATTTGGAGTTGAAGCAGAAGCAGTTGGGGCGGTCGATCGACCCGGCTCGGTATGCCGACGAGCACCGCCGCGTGATGCACTACATCGCCACGCGGAACGTCTATGGCGTGGATCTCAACGCGACGGCGGTCGAACTCGCCTCGTTGTCGCTGTGGCTGGGGAGCATCCACCGGCTGGAGCGAAGAGTTGCCGATGTGCAGTTGCTGGTTTCTGGAAACCCCCCACTGGAAACCACCTCCGGTGCGACGCCCTGGTTCGGACTCCGGCTGCGGTGCGGCAACAGTTTGATCGGCGCGCGGCGGGCCGTGTGGACCAGCGAGCAACTCAAGCAGGGCCAACACGTCGGCAAGGACGGAGCTGTGCCGAGGTTGCTCAAGCCGGGGGAAGCGCGAGCGGACAACGAGGTCTATCACTTCCTGGTCTTTGACGAAGAGATGGTGCCGGCATCGGGCGACAAGCTGATGAAGCAGTTCTGGCCTGAACGGGTTGGTGTCGCCAAGACGTGGTTGGTCAAGCAGGTCAAACCGAAGTGGAAAGCGGACGAGATCAAAGAGGCGCTCGCCGTGTGCGACCTGATCGACGAGCACTGGCTGCGGTATGCCGAGCAGCGTGAGCAAGCCTTGCGCGAGACCGAATGCACCGCGACGGTCTGGCCGACACCGAGCGACTCGCCGGAAGCCAATCAGCCGGGTCCGTCGCTGGAGACTCAGGAGCGGATCAAGACCGAGCTGGAAGCGACCAGCGGCAGCTTTCAGCGGTTGAAGCTGGTGCTGGATACGTGGTGCGCGTTGTGGTTCTGGCCGTTGGAGGGAGTGACCGACTTGCCGACGCGCGCGGGCTTTCTGGCCTCGGCGCGGCTGTTGTTGGGGAGCACTCCGCCGAAGCCGAACGAGCGGCCAATGATCAGCGCGCGAGTCGGCTTCGAGATCGACGCCTTGTTGGCGGCGACTCCCGACGGCGAGGTGCCCGACACGTCGTTGTTGTCGGACGCCGTGCCGTGGTTCGGTCGCGGCCACACGCTGGCCACCGAGCAAGCCTTTCATCACTGGGAGCTGGTGTTCCCGGAAGTGCTGGGGCCGTCCCAACGTAGCCGTCACGCTCCGCGTGACGAGCCGAACGCTTCATTGACGTCAACTGGCCAATCGGCTCATCACGCGGAGCGTGATGGCGACGTTGGTCCGCGCGGCTTCGACTTGATCCTCGGCAACCCGCCGTGGATCAAAGCGGGTTGGGCGGACGCGGCGGTGCTGAGCGAGATCGAGCCGCTGCTCGGCGTGCGTGAAGCGCGCAGCGCGGACTTCAACGAGCGGCGAGTCGAGTTGCTCGCCGAATCGCGATCCGACGAACCGGCGGACG
>CAYSHJ010000473.1:0-2849 GCA_964430385.1 uncultured Planctomycetaceae bacterium | reverse complement strand
TGAGCAACGTGCGGGCGACCGACTTTCTGACACTGGCAAGCATCGTGGTCCAAAGTGGCAACGGCGATGACCTGCTGACCGGCAGTCCGGACTTCGCGAATCACCTGCAAGGCCAGGATGGCCAGGACACGCTGCTGGGTGGAACGGGCAATGACACGCTCGACGGCGGTGATGGTGCCGACTCGATCAACGGTCTCTCGGGCAATGACAGCATTCTGGCGGGCAACGGAACGGACAGCGTCAGTGGTGGCAATGGCAACGACTCGATCGACGGCGGCAACGGCTCGGACACGATCTCTGGCGGCAATGGAGACGACAGCGTGTACGCCGGGAACGGCGAGGACTCGATCAACGGGAATCTTGGCAACGACACGCTCAACGGCGACGGAGGTACCGACACCGTCAACGGCGATGACGGCAACGACTCGATCCTGGGTGGCGAGTTCGGCGACAGTCTGCTGGGGGGCAACGGCAATGACACCGTCAATGGTCAAGGAGGCAACGATTCGGTCGACGGCCAGGCGGGGGACGACAGCCTTCTGGGCGGCGCGGGCACCGACCGCATGCTGGGTGGCGACGGCAATGACCTTGTCAACGGCAACAGCGGCAACGACACCCTCGAGGGTGGCAACGGCAACGATCGACTGCTGGGGGGCAGCGAGAACGACACGATCTACGACGACTTCGAATTGGCGGTGAACAGCTTCATTGGCGTGGACACATTGCTCGGCCAGGGAGGCAACGACACATTGTTCGGTACGGGCGGCCCGGACTCATTGGATGGAGGAATCGGTGACGACTTGTTGGACACGCGCGTGGCCGGACTGGCCATCGACGACCTGAACTTCAACGAAGGCGACGTGACGAATATCGTGACGTTCAATGTGCGACTGACCGTGCCGTCGCCACTGACGATCAGCGTGGACTTTGCGACGTTCTCGGACGGCACGACCACCGGCGGCACGGCCACCGCGGGGATCGATTACCAATCGACTAACGGCTCGCTCACTTTTATCCCCGGTGAAACATTGAAGACGATCGCCGTCACGATCCTGGGCGACACGATCATTGAGGCGGACGAAACGTTCTTCATCAATCTCACGAACTCGATCAACGCTCAACTGAATGACCCGCAGGCGGAAGGCCGCATCATCAACGATGACGTCATCCCGCCGCCGCCAGTGCTGGACATTGTGCTGTTGCTGGATGACACGGGCAGTTTTTCCGGCGCGGGGCCCGCTTTGGTCGCCACGTTCCCGAGCATCATCAGCCAGCTTCAGGCCCAATTTCCGGGCGGCGACTTCGCGTTCGCCGTGGCGCGGTTCGAGGACTACGCGACCGGTCCTGGTGCTGATAATGGGGACCACCCGTTTATCTTGAATCAACCGCTCATCATCGATGACACGGTCGGCTTCAACGCGGCGATCAACGCGGCCTTGAACCGAACAGCTCCCGGTTTTGGTGGGTCGGGACCGGAATCGGGCATCGAGGCACTATTCCAGGTTGCGACCGGTCAGGGATTTGATGGGAACCTCGATGGGGACACGGTCGATAGCGGTGTTGCCGGTTTAGCCACGACGCAAACAGATGCTGGACCGAGCGGTGACGTGCCGAACTACGGCACATTCACGCCGGACCTTCCCAACAACGTGTTACCGCCGACGATTCCCGTGCCGGCCACGCCAGCGGACGGCATCGGATTCCGGCCGGGCGCTCGGCACATCGTACTTTTCGCGACGGATGCCCCATTCACGATCCCCACCGACGGACAAACGATTTACACCGGCATTGGCGGAGTGACCGTTCCCGCCACGCAGCTCACGCAAGGTGGTGGCCAGGGCGACGCTCCGACGAATGGCGTGTTGGTCCAAGCGGTCATCAATGCCATGTTGGCGGACAACATCGAAGTCATCGGTTTGGGTGACACCATCGGCTTTTACTCTCCTCCAACCACTCCGCGTCCACAACTCGAAGCGCTGTCGACCCTGACGGGCGCGCTGAACAACACGACGACTCCGATTGAGAACTTTGTCACTCCAGGTCCGTCGGCTGACGACTGTCAGCCTGGGCAGCCTCTCTTCTTCGAGATCGACCCCGGAGATCCGACGGGCTTGGCAAACGCGATTGTGCTGGGAATCACGGGTATCGTCGGCACGGTGACGCCGCCACCACCGCCGCCGCCACCACCACCGCCAAGTCTGCCGGGACCACAGGACGACACGCTGCTCGGCACTGACGGCCAAGACACACTGCTGGCCGGCGACTTCAACGACCTTCTTAATGGTGGCGGCGGGAACGACTTCATCGATGCCGGTGGCGGCAATGACAGCGTACTGGGTGGTGGGGGAGCCGACACGATCAACGGCGGCAGCGGTGACGACACGCTCAATGGGCAGAGCGGCACAGACATCCTCGAAGGGGGCTTGGGCCACGACACGCACATCTGGGAAGGCGAAGGGAACGGCAACGACTCGCTCACGGACAACAGCGGCGACAACACCCTGCAAGTCAACTTATCGGGTGCCGGAAACATCGTCTCTGTCAGCGTGTTCGATCACAAACTGCGCGTCACCGAAGGGACACGCAGCGTGACGGTCGGACCGATGTTCAACACGGTCATCGTGGACGGCGGCAACGGCGGCGACACGATCACGGTCGGAGACCTCTCGGAATTGGGTGGCATCGTGTTGAGCGTGCTGGGCGGCAACGGCGACGACACGCTCAGCGCGGCCGGCGTTCCGATCGGCGACGTGCGACTGATCATGGATGGCGGCGAGGGATCCGACACGCTGTTGGGTGGAACGGGCGAGGAAACGCTGGTCGGCGGTGCCGGCAACGACAGCCTCAAC
>CAYSHJ010000472.1:0-4566 GCA_964430385.1 uncultured Planctomycetaceae bacterium | reverse complement strand
TCTTGGTCTTGGGGTCCAGTTTGAGCTGATACTTCAGCCGCTGCTTCGATTCGCCCACGAGCACGCTGACTCGTTTGATGGTCGGAGACACCTCATCGACGTTGGCGATTTCAATGTCGCCGGTCGGTAGTCGGAGGACTTTCAAATCTTCCAATGCCGCGTCTTTCCGCAACGCGCGTTCTTCAAAGGTGTTAGAGGTGGCTATTCTGAGCTGTTCGATGTCACCACTTTCCAGGGCTTTGGAGAACAACTCGATCGTCCGCGTTTCGACCAAGTGAGCACATCCGGCGAGGCTCCACAGAGCGCTCAACCACCCAACCAGCCAGACAGAATGTCGGCGGCGGCGAGGCGGACGAATCACCGGACCACGCATGTTGCCATCCCTGGCAAAGAACGGGGAAATGGACTGAGAACAGGACAGGAGACGCAGCGACCGGCCAGACTGGCACGGGTCGGAAGGCGGTGGCTTGTCTCAGATTTCCAGGTTCGGGTCAAGACGGATCACAGAGACCCAAACAATCAAACACGCTCAGCCTCCGAACGCCCCGTACTGCCGGATTCCACGCGCTAGCGTGACTCGGCAGAGCACCAGCAAGCCAACGACCCACAGCGCTTCGATGCCCAACTCCACCACAAGTTGCTCGTGCGAGTACTTGCCGAGCATGATCGCCGCGGGAATGTAGGCCAGGTATTGAAACGGCAAGTGACGAGTCCAAGCTCCGATCGGCCCCAGCCAATCCAGCGGAATCATGTGCCCGGATAAGAAGTAGTTGATCATCATGTAAATGAAGAGCAGCGAACTGACCTCTAGAAACCAAAATGCGATCAAGCCGATCCACACCTCCAGCAAGAAGCCGATGAGAAAACTCAGCACCAGCGATACGACAAAGGCCGCGATCGTGAACGCATCGGGCCAGCCGCCGAAGTAGGCTCGGCACAGATAAAACACCAGCGCGAACGGCCCCAACGCCACGACGTAGTACACCAGCTTGTGAGCCACTCGGTGCCAGAACAGATATCCCAGCAAGTCGATCGGCTGGGTGAGATATTTCTTCACGGTGCCGTCGCGAACCTCACGAGCAATTCCACTCGCCAACCCCGGCATGCTCGAGAACGCTCGTCCTACCATTGCCAACAGGTAATAAGCCACCATGTTCGCGTACGTGTAGCCGTTCATCTGGCCCGAGGCGTTCTCGGTGCCGACCCTGTAAATCGCGCTCCACAGGAAAATGTTCGTGACGATCGGCATAAAGCGGAACAACGTCGCGAACGCGAAGTCGCCGCGATACACGAACCGCTCTTCGAGACACGTCTTCAGAATGACCCAATTGACTTGCCAGGACATTTCCAACCCGTAGCGGCAAGCTGCCAGCTTGCTCGCCCACAAGAACCGCGCACCGTGACAATCACGCAACCGACAAGCTGGCAGCCTGTCGCTACATCGCCGCGAAGTTCGCCAGCAACTGCAAACCGTGCTTCTGGCTCTTCTCGGGATGAAACTGCGTTGCCCACAAATTTCCCCGTCCGACCGCCGCCACGAACTTCCCGCCGTGATCACTTTCGGCGATGACCACGCTGCGATCCGTCGGCACGACGTGGTAACTGTGAACGAAGTAAAAGTAAGCGTCTCGCGGAATCGCGTTGAACAGCGCCGGCACTCCGACGATCGCCAGTTGATTCCAACCCATGTGTGGAATCTTCAGTTCCGGCTGATCCTGAAACCGCACCACGTTGCCCGGAATAATTCCCAACCCCGGCCATTCGCCGTCTTCATAGCTGACGTCCATCAGCAACTGCAGCCCTAGGCAAATCCCCAAGAACGGCTTGTCCGCCGTGATGTGATCCAGAATCGGCGCGACCATGTCTCGTCGACGCAGCTCGTGAATCGCATCGCGAAACGCCCCGACTCCCGGCAGCACCAGCTTGTCGGCGTCACCCAATTGCGTCGGTTGATCGCACACGATCGCCGTGTGTCCCAGCCGCTCGAAAGCCTTCTGGACACTCCGCAAATTCCCCATGCCATAATCGACAATCTTGATCATTCCGCGAATTGCTTGCTCTAACGATCTCAGAGTTCTCAAGGGCCTCGACCCGCTCGCCAATGTGCCGCCAATTCCACTTCCCATCGCGACAGACAGCGACTATAACGCGCCCCCACTTGGCTGCCGAGCGCAGCCGCACGCCGCCGTAGCTCAGCTGGCAGAGCGATGCTTTCGTAAAGCATAGGTCCTCGGTTCGAATCCGAGCGGTGGCTCTGGTTCTCAGGGACTCTCAACGGATCGCAAAAGCCCTCATTTTCTCGCAGGAAATGAGGTTTTTTCGTTTCCGGGTCGAGTGCCTTTTCACCCTCTGGGCTCTTAATCGCTCTCAGCGTCGGGGAGCCTCTTTTCTCACTGGCGTGATGCCAGATTTGAACCACTGGGAATAGCCTTTGTTCAGGTTTTGGTCTCGCGTCCGTGGTGCCAGTCGCGGCGAGCGGCGTAGGCGTGTGTGGCAATGCCGGCAAACTTTCGACGGCGGCGTTGAGGTCGTACAGCCCGACGTGGGTATAAGTCCCCATCGTGAGGTTGATGTCGGAGTGACGCATCAACTCTTGGGCGACTTTCGGAGCGACTCCGGCCCGTGCGAGGTTCGTCCCGAATGTGTGGCGGAGTGAGTGGAAGTCCAAGACGCGGCCCTCGTCATCGCGGTACGGGATGCCGGCCGCTTCCAAGTCGCGGCGGAGCATCATGGCGGCTTTCGCTGGCCAGTGACCCGGCCGCGCACGGCAAGGATAATGAGCGCGAAATGCACACTCCGTGGAATTGCGACTCGGTGTGCGTGCGAAGAAACGTCCGAAGATTGCTTCACGGTGAGTGAACTCTTAGGTTGGCGGCCATCATGCAGATTCGCTGTCCGCACTGTCATCTGCCGATTGAAGTGATCAACGACGATCCGTCGGGGGATGTGACGTGCCCGTCGTGCGGCAGTTGTTTCAATCTGGCGAAGGATGTGGACACAGCCAGGTATCTCGATTCCGGACGTATGCTCGGGCATTTCCAGTTGCTCGACCGCTTGGGGCAAGGTGCCTTCGGCGAAGTTTGGAAGGCGCGCGACACGAAATTGGATCGGACTGTCGCGATCAAGATTCCTCGGAATGCACACCCGACCGAAGTTGACGCCGAAAAGTTCGTGCGCGAAGCGAGAGCTGCCGCGCAGGTTCGGCATCCGAACATCGTCTCGGTTCACGAAGTCGGGCGTGAGGACGGCCTCATCTACATCGCCAGCGACTTCATCGACGGAGTCAGTCTCGACGAATGGATTCAGGCCCATCCGCTCACGGTAAGCGAATCGATCGAGTTGTGTGCAAAGGTCGCCGAGGCTCTGCATCACGCGCACGAAGCCGGAGTCGTGCATCGCGACCTCAAGCCGCAGAATATTCTGGTGCGTTCGGAACAGGAGACGGGAGTCAGGAGTCAGGGGACAGAAAAGTCGAGCACATCAGTGACCCCTGCTGCCTCTGCTCCCCTGTCTCCTGTCCCCCGTCCCCTGATTCCTGTCCCCTGACCCCTTTCATCACCGACTTCGGCTTAGCCAAGCGCGACGGGGGCGAGATCACGATGACGGTCGAGGGCGCGATTCTCGGCACCCCTGCGTACATGCCGCCGGAGCAAGCTCGCGGCGAGGCCCATCACGCCGACCGCCGCAGCGACGTGTACTCGCTGGGCGTGATCCTGTTCCGCCTGCTGACCGGCGAACTGCCGTTCCGAGGCCAGCGGCAAATGCTGATCGTGCAGATTCTGAACGAAGAGCCGCCCGCCTTGCGAAAACTGGATGCGCGCATTCCCCGCGATGTCGAGACAATCTGTCTGAAGTGCCTGGAAAAAGACCCCACCCGCCGCTACCAGTCCGCCGCCGCACTCGCCGCCGACCTCCGCCGCTGGCTCACCGGCCATCCCATCGAAGCCAGCCCGGTCAGCCGCACGGAACGAGCCTGGCGCTGGTGCCATCGCAACCGAGCCGTCGCGTCATTGAGCGCGATCGTCGTGCTCGTGTTGCTGACGGGTATCGCCGTGTCTTCGTTCTTCGCGTTCCAGTCCGCGGCCCGCAATCGCGATCTGCAAGCTAGCAGTCGCGATCTGCAGAACGAAACAAAGCGAGCGAACGCCAAGGCGGACGAGGCACTGGCCAACGCCAAGAAGGCGCAAATTGAAAAGGATCGCGCCGATGCCAAGGCGGACGAGGCTCGACGTCATCTTTATTCCGCTCGCATGAATCTTACGCAGCGAAAGTGGGAGAACACGCAGGTTGGCCTCATGTTCGATCTCTTGGAGAAGACGCGACCGCAACCGGGCGAGGCGGACTTACGCGGCTTCGAGTGGCATTACTGGGACCGGCTTTGTCATTCGTCTCTTCTGGACCTGAAAGGGCAAACCGGCCCGGTCTCTAGTGCCGCATCGCTCAAACAGCGGCGCATGAGGTGAGGGGTTTTGTCAGGCTCTGGCTTTTGCTCAGCTTAACGCGCCGATGCGGAGCGACGAATTTGGGGCGGCTTTCCTTTTGCATCGGCTTTCCGGTGTAGGTCCA
>CAYSHJ010000471.1:0-4523 GCA_964430385.1 uncultured Planctomycetaceae bacterium | reverse complement strand
CGACAGATGCGACCGCTCGACGTTTTCGACCAGCTTCGTCTGAAACGCGGGTTGAAAGTAACCGAACACCTCGGCTTGCCGCTCGAACGGCGCGGTGGCGAGCACGCGCCAGACATCCTCGGCTGACACATTCTCCAAAACTTCCGTCGAAGTTGCTGGATGCAGGGCTTCCAGAAACTCGCGCAGGCCGGCGGTGTCGCCTTGACCGAGCATCTCGCGCAGCTCGGGCAGCAGCAGTTGTCCGAACATCGTGGACTCCGAAGTTCGTAGTCCCGCCTTCAGGCGGTTCTGGAAACAGGGGGATACCGCCTCTAGGCGGAACTACAAACAAAATCGCCCCGCGGGAATGATCCGACGGGGCGGAGATCGTATTCGGTTCGACGAGGCGTCGCGAACAATTAACGCTTCGAGAACTGGAAGCTACGACGAGATTTCTTGTGGCCGTACATTTTGCGTTCGACCATCCGGCTGTCACGAGTCAGGTAACCACCGTCCGCCAGTGCTCCGTGCAAGAGTGGGTTCTTGGCTTGCAACGCGCGCGCGACGCCCAGCATCATGGCTTCGGCCTGACCGGTCCCGCCGCCACCTTGGACACGAGCCCAGATGTCGACCTTGCCGAGCATCTCGGTGGCCTTCAGCGGCGCGAGTACCGAATTGCGATCACGTAAGGTGACGCAGTATTCCTCGAGCGTGCGGCCGTTGATGCTGACCTTTCCCGATCCGTCCGTCAGACGGACTCGAGCTACCGCGGTCTTGCGACGACCTGTGCCCAGCGCCGCGCCGTGCTTATCGATCTTCCCGCGGACCAGTAACGGCAAACGAGGCTTCAATTCCTCGACCGCGACCACGACCGGAGCGCCAACTTGCCCAAGCGTCAGATCCGAAGCCAACGTGGTCTCGGGCGGAATTGTTTCTAGGTCTTCGACTTCATTGTCCATGAATGCTCAATCCTATTTCCCTACTTTAGATAATCCGGCAAATCGGCTGGCTGCTGAGCTTGATGCGGATGATTCGGCCCGGCGAACAACCTCAACTTCACCAGCATGTGCCGTCCAAGTTTGTTCTTGGGCAGCATCCGCTGCACAGCCTTCATGAGGATGTCATCCGGCTTGTTGATCAATCGATCTTCGGCAGGCCGCCGGCGATGCCCGCTCGGATAACCGGTGTAATAAGCGTACCTTTTCTGATTCGTCTTCGTGGTGAAGTACGGAATCGTTGGGTGACTCATGGATCGGCCGGTGAAGCGGACACGCTCGCAATTCACGACGATCACGTAGTCGCCACTGTCGACATGCGGTGTGTATTCCGCACGGTGTTTGCCCATCAGGATCGTCGCAATTCTCGTGGCCAAGCGGCCGACGATCTGCTTATCCCCATCAATGACGTACCACCTTTTCGTGGCTGGAACGGCCTGTTCCTTCGTCAGCACGAAGCTCTTGTGGTTCGGCGACTTCAGGTGCTTGATCGACGGAGTGCGCGGCTTCTTCGTCTGGTGAGCCGTCGCGGTCAGTGTGTCAGTGCTCACGGGACAAATCCTCAAGTTCTCAACGTCTGCTGTTTGCTGCCACTACTCGCTCGCAAAGGCAAATTTGCTTCGGGCCGAGCGCGAGGATGCGGCAAGGTAGCGTCTGTTTGCGAGCGGTTCAACCTCACAGACAGAGTTTTGTCTGGTAGGTCACGCAGGGATTCCAAAAAGGCTGACAGGTTGACGACTTGTTCGGCCGTCAGTTCTTTCAGCAGCAACTCCGGCATCAGCGATTGCCGCATCATCGCGGTCGTTGCAATGCCATCGGGGGCGAGCGAAAGCGTCAAGGATGACAGGAAAATCGGGGACAGGAAGATGAAGGCATTCTGTTGTTATCTTTCTGTCCCAGATTTTCCTGTCTCAACACCCTTCCGTCATTTTCCCCTCAGAGTTGCCAGCGATTCACAGGGCCTCGATAATCCCGCCCGCGCTGTCTGAACAAGCCAAGGGGTCGGGAGTCTTTTTCAGGTCGGCGTCAACAAGTTTTCGTACGTTGTGCGGCGACATCGCCGACCTGAAAAAAACTCCCGACCCCGTCCTCGGAGTCTGATCATGCCTTTGGTGTCGATGCGTATCGTCCTGGACCATGCTGCCGCGAACAATTACGGCGTGGCCGCGTTGAACGTCAACAACATGGAACAGATTCAGGCCATCATGGAGGCCGCTCGCGAGACCGATTCGCCGGTCATCATTCAGGCGTCGCGAGGTGCTCGCAGCTATTCGCAGGACAACTACCTGCGACACTTGATGCTCGCCGCCGCCGAGCTCTATCCCGAAATCCCGGTGGTCATGCACCAAGACCACGGCAACAGTCCGTCCACGTGCTACAGCGCGATCAAGAATGGCTTCACGTCGGTGATGATGGACGGCTCGCTCAATGACGACGGCAAAACGCCGTCAGACTATGAGTACAACGTCCGCGTCACCGCCGAGGTCGTGAAGGTGGCGCACGCCTTCGATGCTTCCGTGGAAGGCGAGTTGGGTTGCCTCGGTTCGTTGGAGTCCGGACACGGCGAGAAGGAAGACGGTCACGGCGCCGAAGGCAAACTGTCGCGCGACCAACTGCTGACGGACCCGGACGAGGCGGCTGATTTCGTGGCCAAGACGGGTGTCGACGCGCTGGCCGTGGCCATCGGCACCAGTCATGGTGCCTACAAATTCAGTCGCAAGCCGGATGGCGAAGTGTTGGCGATGAAGCGGATCGAAGAGATTCACGCCAAGCTGCCGAACACGCATCTCGTGATGCACGGCAGTTCGTCGGTCCCGCAGGAGCTGCAAGACCTGCTCCGCAAGTACGGTGGCGAGATGAAGCAAACCTGGGGCGTGCCGGTCGAGGAGATTCAGCGCGGCATCAAGTCGGGCGTGCGAAAGATCAACGTCGACACCGACAACCGCATCGCCATGGCCGCCGCCATCCGCAAGGTCATGTTCGAATCACCCGACAAATTCGACCCGCGTGACTTCCTGAAGCCGGCTCGCGACGCGATGAAGAAAGTCTGCGTCGCCCGCATGGTGTCATTCGGTCAGGCCGGCAACGCCAGCAAAATGCGCGCGGCTGGTTTGGTGAAGTAGGCGAGCGACTTGCATAAAGCTTTCACTACTACTCCACAGCTGGCTAGTTTTTGAAACGTTGGGTCGGTCGAGTCATCGAGACCCACCAAAGATGTTCGTAGTTCGTGGTGGGTCTCGATGACTCGACCCACCCTACATGTTTCCCAACACGACGAATTGGCCAGCCGTGGACGTTGAGACGCGCCTTCGTCGCTATTGTCGTCGGTTGAGTGATCGCTGGAATCATCGTGCGAGTCGGCTGTGTCCCAGGGGCGTTCACGTCCCTTCTTCGCGCAACGAATAGGCCCGGCCTTCAGGCCGGGTCAAACCAACCACGTCGCTGGCAGACAGGCCCGTTCACGGGCCTTCTCGCTAAACTGGCTTCAGCCACGCGAGCATCAACCAACTCAGGAACCAAACATGTCCCACAACTACTACTCGGAAATCAATCTCCACATCGTCTGGCACACCAAGGAGAGCGCTGCACTCCTGACTCCCGAAATCGAACCCGCCGCCTGGCGATTTCTCCGCAAACGAATCGTCGATTACCGCGATGTCTTCGTTCACGAAATCGGCGGCACGGCGACTCACGTCCACATCGCAGTGTCCGTCCCGCCGACGCTAACGCCCAGCACATTTATCGGTGAGTTGAAAGGCGGCACGTCGCACGACGTCAATCATCAATTCGGAGACACCAAGAAAGCGCTCGAATGGCAGGCCGGGTACGGCATCGTGAGTTTCGGGACGAAGGATTTCGAGTGGGTGAAGCAATACATCCGCAATCAGAAACAGCATCACGCGAGCGGGACCACGGTTGACCGTCTGGAGCGCAGCACGCAGGACCACGATTGAGTGCGCGACGCCTGAGTGCCTCAAGCCGATTTAGCGAGAAGGCCCGTGAACGGGCCTCATGGCAGTTGGCGATGTGTTCCGTAGACCCGGCCTGAAGGCCGGGCCTAATCGCTACGCGAACAAGGGCCGTGAACGGCCCTGCCACGGCTGGTTAGTTTTTCAAACGTAGGATCGTTCGAGTCGTCGAGACCCACCAGAATGCTCGCAGTCCGTGGTGCGTCTCGATGACTCGACCCACTCTACATGTTCCCCAGGCCCGAGCCAAAGATGTCAGGAACCGAAAAGTGCGGTGTTGAGCGGAATCGATTCCTGCCACCTTTCCTGCTTCGGGTGTCGACGCGCTGGCCGTGGCCATCGGCACCAGTCATGGTGCCTACAAATTCAGTCGCAAGCCGGATGGCGAGGTGTTGGCGATGAAGCGGATCGAAGAGATTCACGCCAAGCTGCCGAACACTCACCTAGTGATGCACGGCAGTTCGTCGGTCCCGCAGGAGCTGCAAGACCTGCTCCGCAAGTACGGCGGCGAGATGAAGCAAACCTGGGGCGTGCCGGTCGAGGAGATTCAACGCGGCATCAAGTCGGGCGTGCGAAAGAT
>CAYSHJ010000470.1:0-3701 GCA_964430385.1 uncultured Planctomycetaceae bacterium | reverse complement strand
CGTCGTGATGCTGGCCATCACGGCCACGTTGTCGAGGAAGTGTTTCCACTCCAAAGACTCGACACGACTCGCAGCCAGCACGGCGAACGCCGCCGCGGCGAGTTCGACGTACATGCCGGCTGCCGCCGTTTGAATGCGGTGCCAGTGCGAGCGAAATCGCCAGCAGGACGTGACGTCGACATAAGCCACGGGCGCGAAGAACAGGAATGCGATCCCGACTTGTCGCACGTTACCTCCATGCCGTTTGCAGGCCAGCGCGTGCGCCGCTTCGTGAATCACTTTCAACACCAGCCACGACACGCCCAACGTCAACCAATTCTCGGGCACTAAGATTTGGGACGTCGCGGCGACGAAGCGCTTCCAATCAACAGCCACTTCGTAAAGCGCGGCGGCCACCAGCAGCAGCCACATCGCGAAGACTGGCGTTCGAAACAGCCAATCGACCCACGGAAGCAGGCGTTCGCAAAGTCGATCCGGACTTCCGAGCGGAATGCGGATCGAGAGCAAGCTCCACGGCGTTGCCTGATTTGGCGTCGAGGCCGCGACGTCCGACAACGACGGCGAGGCCTCGTGCAAAAGTAAACCGATCTGCAAAGCCCACAGCGTGACGGAGCTGGCTTCCGCTTCGCTGAAGCGATCTTTGCCGAGTCCGCGATTCGCGGCTTGAAAAACGTCTTGCCAAGTTTGGCGGCCATCGAACCGGGACAGCAATGTGAACTCCGCATCGCCAATGCGAAAGAACTTGCCGCTGCGCGGATCTTCGATGTAACGGCACGGCCCGTCCGCGTCTTCGGTGGGCGTGATCCCGAGATCGGAGCGCCAGCAGATTTTTGATTTTTGATTTTTGATTTTTGATTGGTCACTGGTCATTGGTCGTTGGTCGTTGGTAATGCGGCCATCAAAAATCGAAAGGGGGTATCCGGTTTACTCAGGCTGAATCCGTGTCGCCGGAGTGTTGTTCGACTTCAACAGTGTGTGTTGCCGATTCGTCGTCTCCCTTCATTCGTTGGACTCAATCCAAATCCGTTGAAAGGCAGGAGTCCAACGAATGAAGGGAGACGACGAATGAGTTGCGATCACTGCGAATCGAACTTCAACCTGAACGAGCCGGATATCCCTCAAATCGAAAATCAGCATTCAAAAATCCCCAATCCCCAGTCACGCTCCCCACCAGAGTCGCAGCTTGTCCCAGGCACGATGAAACAGTCGCCAACCCAGCGGTGCGTGGCCGGCTTTCAATTTGGCGCGCCCGCGCATGCCGGGACGCAGGCCGCCGGATTCGTTCGGCAGCGCGATTTCGCCGACGAAGACTTGTTGCTGATTCCGCAGTTCCGCGCGCGGGCAGATGCGATTCAGCGAACCTGTCACCGGTTGGCTGGGAAAGGCTTCGAGTCGAATCGTCGTCTCCGCATGGGGCGCGAGGTACGCGACTTCGCTTTCCGGGATTGCAACCTCGACGATCATGCGATCCAACGGCGCGACCTCGAACAAGTTTTGGCCCATCGACAAGCGGATGCCTTCGGCACGCTTCAAGTCACCGCTGACAACGATGCCATCGATCGGGCTGCGGATTTCCAGATGTTCGTTGCGGTCTTCAAGCAACTTTGTTGTGAGACTGAGCCGCTCCATTTGCAGCTTCGCCAATTGAGTCTCACCAAAGTCTTGCTCGGCGAGACGAGCGTCTCGTTCTTTGGCCGCACGTTCGTACTCGGCGACGTTGCCAGCCAATTCCCAGCGGACTTCTCGGCCGTCCATGCGCGCCATCAACTGGCCCGCCGAAACCGTGTCGCCGACTTCGACGAGTGCTTTCTCCAACACACCTTCAAATGGTGCTGCCACAAAACGCCGCGTGACGGGTTGCAACTCGCAATCGCAACTCACGTCGTACGGCACGTTGATCGTGAGTGCGACCGACGTCATGGCCGTCGCCGCCACGATCCAGCGGGCACGTCGATGTTGCCATTGGCTGCCCAGCCACAGCCCGATTTCACGGCAGACGGTTCCAAGGTCGTGACGTTCCCGAAGTGATTCGGGTGGTCGATCGTGTGCGGAGCTGTTCGATGCTGCCAAGCCGCACGCACCGCGCGTGATCGACCACAATTCCGTGTATGCGGCGACGAGCGGGAGCCAGGCGGCTATGGCGGTGAGGCGTTCGGTTTGCCGAGGAACCAGCACCACGAGCACGGTGTCTCGTACTTCCGTTCGCGCCAACGTGATGGCGGCGAGCTGCTCACCCGTGGTCGATCCGAGGGGGACGATCATGAAGCGTCCCGTCGAGCGTGCTTCCTCGGCGATCGCACGCATCCTTTGACGAACAGCGTCGGCAAGTCCGTCGGCGGGAAACGTGAAGCCGGTCAGACGTTCCGGCTGAGTGCCGATCACTGGCTCCCAGGTGAAGACTCCCGTGGCGGGAATCGCGTCGACCGTGAGACGAGACACATGCTCGAGCCACTCGGTCCATGTGTTGGCGGTGGATGCGACGGCTCGTAGTTCGTCGAGTGGCAAGCTGGATTGCAGCGGGCGAATCGGCGACGGGGTGAGCGTCGCGATCTGCACGGAATTGCCGATCGCCAATAAGGACACAATGTCGCTCCTTAGCGAGTGCGTTCGGCGGACGTCAGCTTTTCCGGCGTCAGCTTTTCCGGCAGCGCGGGCGAATTGCCGGCGAGCACCAAGGTGCAACGCTCACCGCTGCGGCACTCTCCTGCGGGATTCGGAATGCGGACCTTGACCCGAACGGTTCCGCTCTTGGCGTCCGTGACTGGCGAAACGAATTCGATCTCGGCCTCGACTGGCTTTTTGGCCGACGTGAATTGGACCTCCACCAAGCTTCCCGCCTGAAGTTGACTCGCTTGATTCAGCCGTAATGAGAAAGTGGCCAGTAGCGGGTCCAACTGAGCGACGGTGACGACCACTGGGTCGGTGGGAGCGACGAACTCGCCCACTTCGCGATGCACCTTCGTGACCACGCCATTTCTGGGCGAGCGGACGATTCGACCTTCCAGTTCGATTTGGATGCGATCAAGTTCCCGCTGCCGCACGATCAGAGTTTCTTGAACCGCCAGCAGGCGCGCTTCCGCCACGTCCTTGTCCATCAAGGCGCGGTCCAGTTCCTCGGGGCGAGCGTGACCGGTGCGGAGCAGCGCGTCGAGCTTTTCATGCCGGTTGGTGTGCAGTCGCAGTTCGGCCTGAGCCGATTGCAGCGCGCCCTTCGCGGAAAGATGCTGCCGCGCGATTTCCAGCGTGGCTTTGACCAGCTCGTCATCGAGCTTCACGAGCGGCTGCTTGGCTTCGACGGTCTCACCTTCTCGAACCAAGACTTCGCGGATGATGCCGGTATCGCCGCTGGCGACGTGAATGGTGCGATACGGCTCCGCGAAGGTTTCGAGTTCGGCGTTGCTGACAGCGTGCTTCGTTTCACCAGCTCCGAGCGCGACCAACGCGACGGCGAAGGGAATCAACAGCCAACTCTTGCGAAATGTCACCATCGACATCACCTGTTCTGTCGTTGAAATCATGCCAACCGGATGTCTGCGCGCACAGTGCGTGCGGAGATGAAAGTATCATCGCTTCTTTTCGAGTCCGACGCGCCGTGGGCTTTAACCAACTCGTTGGATCAGAACGGCGGGGCCTCATGTCCGCTGGATTTTGTCAATCCTGCGATTCGTGAACAAAACCCTGATCGTAGCGATCACGACAGC
>CAYSHJ010000469.1:0-3118 GCA_964430385.1 uncultured Planctomycetaceae bacterium | reverse complement strand
TAACGCGGCGAAGCCGCAAGCCGGAATTCTTGGCCACGGATGAAACACGGATTGAACACGGACTTGGATGCAATCCGTTGGTTGTTCGGATCCGTGTTCAATCCGTGTTTGATCCGTGGCTTAATTGACTTCCAAAACTTTCTCAGAAAAACATCGCCTTCGGCGATAACGATGTAAGAACGTGTGCCGTCGCTGACTTCAACCGGCGCTCCTCAAGAATCTCATGGCGCGGCTCAATCCACGTACAGGAATTCGTTCGAGTTCAGCAGCACATGGCAGAAATCGGTCAACACGGCGGCGGCCGCGGCGGCATTCTGAGCGGCTTGGCGATTGAGGAACTCGACCGCAGAGGTGAGTTCGGCGGCCGTCGCATTGCGACCGAAGGCCAAGCGATACGCCCGAGCGATTTGTGATTCCCGCTCCGAACCCATTTCGGACTTCACGCGGCCAGCGAATTCGACGGCGTGCGTCAGTGCGGCTTTGCTGTTGATCATCAGCAGGGCTTGAGTTGGCGTCGTGGTGACGTTGCGTTCGGCCGTGCTGGAAAACCCGTCCGCTGCGTCGAAGACATCCAACAGCGGATCCGGCGAGTTGCGGCGTTGCTCGGTGTAGATCGAGCGTCTGGGCTTCGCGGCCGGAACGCTCGGCCCGCCCGCGTCGCGATCGAGCTGGCCGGAGACGACAAGTATCGCGTCCCGAACCTGCTCGGCGTCGAGGCGACGGATGTTCGCTTGCCACAGCAGCCGATTGGCCGGGTCTTTCAGAGCCTGCCTGTCAGCATCTGGATGCGTCGCCGATTGGCGGTAGGTCGCGGAGGTGACGATCAGGCGGTGTAGGGATTTGAAGGACAGAGGAGCGATTTGAGATTTGTGATTTGAGATTTGTGATTTCTGACTATTGATGCCGGCGAAGCGGCTTGCCAACCAATCGAGCAACTCTGGATGACTCGGCGATTCACCAAGACGGCCGAAGTCGCTGGAGGTCGGGACCAAGCCTTTTCCGAAATGATATTGCCAGATGCGATTGACCATGACACGCGGCGTCAGCGGGTTATCGGGCGAGGTTAGCCACCGAGCCAATGCCGATCGGCGGCCCGTTAAGTTTGGCGCTTTCAGTGGCGGTGTGATTTTCGCAGGTGAATCATCGAGGACGGAGAGCAAACCCGGAACGATGTCTGTCTCGGACCTGTCACCGGGGATCAGTGTTGGCGGCGCGACAGGACCGACTTCGGTGACGGCATAACAGATGGGTAAAGTGACGGGCTTGAGGGCGTCGAACTTCTTCAATTCCGCTCGAAGATCTTCCCACATCTTCTTGGCGTCGTCCCTAAGTTTCGCTCCAAGCTGGTCTTGTTCGTACTGCACTTGGCGGTAAGCGAGGTCGTAAAGTTGCCGATCCAGCGGTGCGAGCTGGCTCACGTCATCGGTTTTCAGGATTGCCTGAATGTCGGCCGGGAACTTGAAGACCGCGCCGGCCTTCAACTTTGCGAAGTGCGGCTTCTCGAACTCAGTCAACTTCGCGCGGATGTCGGCCGTCATTGCTTCCCACTCCGCGAGCTTGGCTTGCTGAGCTTCAATCTCGGCCTTCGTTGCCAGCGGCTGCGCGTCTTGTGGCAAGATGCCGGCAAAAAAGGCGCGCAGCCGAAAATAATCCTTCTGCAAGATCGGGTCGAACTTGTGGTCGTGACAGCGGGCGCAGCCCATCCCCATTCCGAGGAACACATCGCCGGTCACATCGGTGATGTCGTTGAGGATTTCGTTCCACTGCGTGCGCGCGTCGCGCTGGTTGTATTCGTAAAGCGACAGCCGCAAGTAGCCGGTCGCGGCGAGAGCCTCGGGGTTGTCAGGATCAATCTCGTCGCCTGCGATTTGTTCCTGCACGAACCGGTCGAACGGCTTGTCGGTGAGGAACGAGCGAATCACATAATCGCGATACCGCCAAGCGTGTGGTCGATAGTCGTCCTTGCGATAGCCGTCTGATTCGGCGTAGCGCACCAAGTCGAGCCAATGCCGCGCCCAGCGCTCGCCGTAGGCCGGACTGTCGAGCAGTCGCTCGACGAGGCACTCGTATGCATCGGGCCGTTGATCGGCCAAGAATTCGTCGATCTCTTGCGGCGTCGGCGGCAGGCCGGTCAGATCAAAGGTCAGTCGGCGAATGAGGGTTCGCCGATCGGCTTCGGGAGCGGGGGACATGCCTTCCGCTTCGAGACGTGCGGCGATGAAGGCGTCGATCGGATTGCGAATTGGAAATCGCGCATTTGAGATTTCAGATTTCGGATTTCGGATTTGAGATTCGAATTCTGGCACCGCCGGATCGCGGATTGGCTGAAACGCCCAGTACTGCTTGTCGGCGTCGGTGATTTTCGGGCCGCTCAATTCGAGCACTCGCGACTTGCCGTCGACAATCGGCCATGGAAGTCCGCGTTTGATCCATTCGGTTAGCGCGGCGATCTCATTGTCCTTGAGCGGCGTTTCGGGCGGCATTTCGAGCGTGCGACGATTGATCGCCTCGACCAACAGGCTCTCGTCCGGTTTACCGATCGCGACGACAGCTCCCGACTCGCCCCCTCGCAAGATCGCCTCACGCGAATCCAGCCGTAGCTTCCCTTTCTGCTGAGAGTGTCCATGGCACTTCAAGCATCTCGCGACCAGCACCGGCCGCACTTTGGCCTCAAAGAACTTGAGGTCGTCGGCGTTCGCAGGCGTCTCGACCGCCGCGATGTTTGCCGGACTCAACAGGCAATTGACAACAGCGATGGCCGCGAAAAATGCCGATGCTGCCAAACGATTCATGAGACTCAGCCCTTGAAATGATGTGCCATGATATCGACACCGAGGTCGGCTCCCAACCGCTCCGGTGGATTCATCCGAAGTCGTGACCATGATTTGCCAACGACGTTCCGGTGGTGTAGAAGAGTTCTGTCGGAAGTTGAATCAATGGGGGGAGGGATTCGATCATGTCAGAGCCAATCACCGTCGACCCTCAGGCAGTCGCGCAGATCAAGATGGACCTTCAAGAACTGGCCCGTCTGCTGCGCGTGGCCGGCCACTTGGAGCCAGAAGCCCAGCAGACTCTGGCCAGCTTGCTTGAGGAACTGGGTGGCGAATTAGACGTTTCC
>CAYSHJ010000468.1:0-3514 GCA_964430385.1 uncultured Planctomycetaceae bacterium | reverse complement strand
TCCTGCTGAGCCGCCCGGACACACGACGCTGTCACGTTGCGGCGCGGCCGAACTCGGGCGGGTTGCGTCAATCGTCCCTCCGGGACTGTGTCGCAAAACGCGGTGTCGCAAAACACGGTTCGCACACCCAGCGATGAATCGCTGGGCTATTGTTTGCCAGGCATGTTTTGAGTCTTGGAGATGAAAGTTCTCTGCGGACCGTGATGGGCGGAACCGCGAGGCTAGGTCAGGGTGTCCGTCGCGAGGCGGAATCTGAAGGGAACCGATGCCGAAGCTCGGACTCGACGCACAGAAACGGGATACAAGGCCGGACACGCCGGGTAACGCGGCAATGGACGCGGACGCCCAATACTCATCCGGAGGCGTGGGCGGTAGATCCCGCGGGGCCCGAGGGAAAGACTCAAAGCTTAACCTGGGAGGTCTCCCACTCTGTCGGAAGGACCAACGCCTTGGCGTCGGTGCTCGACTACCACGGCGGCAACGTCGCGGGACACAGTGGGAGAAGTCAGCCGAGGCCGTAGTAGTCGGCGTGCATCGTCGGGGGCCGTTCCCCACTTACTCGCGGACGAAGGGCCGAATTCGTCAATGCAAGGAGCAGTCTGGCAGGACTCGATGAGCGTGAAGCGGCAGCCAGGCGGCGTCTACCAACGGCTCTTCGACTTCGAAGAGTCCGCGGAGAGACCGCGCCCCGGCGACAACAGCGCGGGCGGAACCCAACCTGAGTCGCGCGAGGAGCCTCAAGCGTTCGCGGCGTTCGACCAAGCACGAGCCTTGACCATGAACCTGATGGAGGAGGTGACCGACCGAACGAACCTGAACCGAGCGTATCGCCGCGTGATGGCAAACAAAGGCGCGCCGGGCGTGGACGGGATGACCGTGCACGAACTGCGCGACTGGATCGCCGAGCACAAAGCGGAGCTGATCGCCTCGCTGCTCGACGGGACGTATCAACCACAGCCGGTGCGCGGGGTCGAAATCCCCAAGCCCGGTGGCGGGGTGCGACAATTGGGCATCCCGACGGTGGTCGATCGGCTCGTGCAGCAGGCCCTGCTCCAAGTGCTCGATCGTCTGTGGGACCCGACGTTTTCAGATTCGAGCTTCGGCTTCCGTCCGGGGCGCGGCGCCCATCAAGCGCTGGCCCAGGCGAGCCGATACGTGTCTGAGGGCGGCACGGTCGTGGTCGATCTGGACTTGGAAAAGTTCTTCGACCGGGTGAACCACGACATCCTGATGTCGCGGGTGGCCCGACGAGTCGGCGACAAGCGTGTGCTGCGGATCATTCGCCGCTTCCTCGAAGCGGGACTCTTGCAGCACGGCGTGTGTGTCGAACGTCACGAAGGGACGCCGCAGGGCGGCCCGCTGTCTCCCTTGCTTGCCAACCTGCTGCTGGACGATCTGGACCGGGAACTGGAGCGCCGGGGGCACAAGTTCTGCCGCTATGCCGACGACTGCAACATCTATGTGCAGTCCCAGGCCGCCGGAGAGCGCGTGCTGACTTCGGTGACGAAGTTCCTCGAAAAGCGATTGCGACTGCGTGTGAACCGTCAGAAAAGCGCGGCGGCTCCCGTCTGGGAACGCAAGTTCCTGGGGCACCGCCTGCTCAGTGATGGCACGCTCGTGATCGCCCCGAAAAGTCTGGACCGAGCCAAGGACCGCATCCGCCAAATCACCCGTCGCAATCGCGGCGTCAGCTTCGAGCGGATGCTGCGAGAACTCAACTCGTTCCTGTTGGGGTGGGTCACGTACTACCGGCACGCGAAAGCGAGCCGCGACCTGCACCAACTGGGGGGCTGGGTTCGCCGCAAACTCCGCTGCGTGCGGCTGAAGCAACGGAAGCGGACCAAGGCCATCGCCGACTTCCTGCGGAGTCTGGGAATCTCCCACGACAAACGCTGGACGGCGGCTGCCAGCGGCAAAGGCTGGTGGCGAATGGCTCACCACCCGGTGATCCAACAAGCCATGAACAACGTTTGGTTCCAGACCCAAGGCCTGATCAACCCCCTCGATCGGTATCTTGCGTTACAACACTGACGGAAACCGCCGGATACGCTGAGTACGTCCGGTGGTGTGGGAGGACGGCGGGGGCAACCCCGCCTCCTACCCGATTCAACGGGCTGTTAGCCCCGGTAGGGGCGGGATATTTTAGCCGTGCGGCGTAAGCCCACGGAAAACGTCGGAACAAAACTTATCGCAGCCCCGCAGGGGCGACAGAATTCGTCGTGAATCGACGCGAAGATACGTCGATCCAGAGCACCGTCACGCCGCGTCGCGGCCGGTCGAATCCTTCCGGCTGGCGACCGCTGAGGACTTGAGTTCGAACTCGCCGTTGTCCTTGACGTCTTCCAGACGGACCGAGATTCGCTTCGAGACCCCGGACTCCTCCATCGTGACGCCGTACAGCACGTCCGCGACGGTCATCGACCGTTTGCTGTGGGTAATCATGAGAAACTGCGTCGTCGCGCGAAACTCGCGGAGCAGCCCGACGAACCGATCGATGTTCGCCTCGTCCAGGGCCGCGTCGACTTCGTCGAGCACGCAGAAAGGGCTGGGTCGGCTGCGGAAGATGGCCAACAGCATGGCCACGCAGGTGAGCGTCTTTTCACCGCCACTCAACAGCGAGATATTGCGCGGTTCCTTGCCCGGCGGCCGCGCCACGATTTCAATGCCGCTGTCGAGAATGTCGACGCCCTCGTCGAGCACGATTTCGGCTTGTCCGCCGCCGAAGAGCTTGCGGAACAGCGATTGGAAATGGCCGCGCACCACTTCCAGGGTTTCAGCGAATAGCCGACGACTGTCGGCGTTGATCTTCGAAATAATCGATTCCAACGAGCTCTTGGCCGAAGAAAGGTCATGGTGCTGTGCCGACAGCGTGCCATAGCGAACTTCGAGTTCCTCGACTTCGGCCAGCGCGTCGAGATTCACTCCGCCGATGCTGTTGAGCTTGCCGCGAAGATCGGCGATTTCGCGCTCGACCTGGGTGCGTTCCCGCAGCTCTTCGGCCGAGGGTTCGTGTTCCAGTTCGGCCAGTTCGATGCTGTAATCCTCGCGCAAGCGGTCGGCCAGGGTAGTTCTCTCGTGCCGCACTTCGCTGGCAGCCAGCTCCTTGGCGTGTAGTCTGGCTTCCAGTTTGCGAATCCTTCCGCGCGAGCGTTGCGCGTCGGCCACGAGCTGGCCCTTCTTCTCGCGCCAGATGTCGCGCTGTCCGACGTGGTGAACAGCTTCGGCCGCGACGCTCTCTTTGCGCAGGTAGAGCTCGGCCACTTCCGATTCCGCGCCCAGGATATCGCGCTCGGCCCGGAGCAGCCGATTTAGGCACACTTCCAACTGCGAGCGGCTCTCGGTTAAGCTACGAGCGCGTTCCTGCTGGTCGCGCTCCAAATGGCTTTTCTGGGCCCGCAAATGCGCGACACGCTGTTCGCTTTTGACGACGTCGATCTTGGTGGCGCCGGCTTCACGGCCGAAGCGCTGGCGCACTTGCTCCAGCTCGTTGGCGCGCTGCGCGCCTTCGCTAATG
>CAYSHJ010000467.1:0-2520 GCA_964430385.1 uncultured Planctomycetaceae bacterium | reverse complement strand
GGCGCTCAAGCGGTTCGTCACCGATCGCTTCGGTGGTCATGCAGATCAAGAGCGAGCCGGGCAAGCCAAGGGGCTGATTCAACGGCTCATCGAGCATGTGCGACAGCGCGAGAGTTCTCGGTCGGAAGAGCTGTCTGGTTTCCAAAGCTTCTTGTCGGATCAATTTCTGCCGAAGAACGCCGACGGCGAGAATGTCGCGATCATCGGCTCGGGGCCGGCGGGATTGGCGGCGGCACACGATTTGGCGTTGCTCGGCTTTCGACCGACTGTCTTCGAAATGGAACCGGTGCCGGCGGGAATGCTGGCGTTAGGCATCCCGGAATATCGCCTGCCGCGCGATTTAATAGCGGCCGAGGTCGAACTCATTCGGTCGCTCGGCGTCGAGTTCCGTTGCAACACACGCGTCGGTCAGGACATCTCGTTTGAGGAGATTCGGCGGACGCATAAAGCCACGATCATCGCGGTGGGTCTGAAGAAATCGCGCGGTTTGCCGCTGCCCGGTGCCAACGGCAGAGGGATTTTGGGCGGCGTCGAACTCTTGCGTGACGTGGCGTTGAGGCAACCCGTCGAACTGAAAGGGGATGTGGTCGTCATCGGCGGCGGTAACGTGGCTTACGACATCGCCCGCACGGTGATTCGTCAGCTTGGCATCGATATCTCGCGGACAGCGTTAAGGCAGGCTGGCGTCCGATCGGTGCATCTTTGCAGTCTGGAAAGTCTCGACGAGATGCCGGCGGACGATGCCGAGATTCTCGAAGGGGACGAGGAGGGCGTCGTCCGACACAACAGCCTGGGGCCAAAGGAAATTCTGCTGGACGAGAACGGCTGCGTGAAAGCGGTTGTGTTTCAGCACTGCACGCGAGTCTTCGATGAGCAGCGGCGGTTTGCTCCGCAGTTCGATCCGAACGACCTCACGACCATTCCGGCCAATACGGTGGTTTGGGGAGTCGGGCAGCAACCGGATTTGTCGTTCGCCGATGGCCAATCAGACATCCAACGGACGGAACGGGGGATGATTCAGTGCGATACCAGCACGACGAAAACATCCGCGCCGGACGTCTACATCGCGGGAGACGTGGCCTACGGGCCGAAACTGCTCATCCACGCGGTGGCCAGCGGAAAGCAGGCGGCTCGTGCGGTGTACGAGTGCTTGCGGGGCGAGAAACTGGTCGAAGAAGTGCAGCTCGTGCATCTCGAAATTCCCGATTACCTGCGAGAACAGGACTACGAAAAGCTGCAGCGCACGCCGATCGCGGCCTTCGACGTCAGCGAGCGGCGACACAGCCAGACGGCTCAGGTCGAACGGGGTTACGGCGAGCGTGAGGCGGTTCGCGAGGCGTGTCGCTGTCTCGATTGCGGCGTGAACACGATCTTCGATTCGGACAAGTGCATCCTCTGCGGCGGCTGTGCGGATGTCTGTCCGGAGACCTGTCTCGAATTGGTGTCGCTCGACCGTTTGGAAGGAGGCAACGATCTTCAGCAGGCTTTGGAACAGCGTGTGCAAGGAGATGCGAGCGAACAGTTTTCAGCGATTGTCAAAGACGAAACGAAGTGCATTCGGTGTGCGTTTTGTGCGGATCGCTGCCCGGTTGGAGCGATCTCGATGGAACGCGTGCTGACGACGAGTTGTTGGTCTCTCGCCGGAGCATCGTCATGAATCAGGAGTCTTCGATGCCTGGCGACCTCAGCCACAGCAAACGCTTCGAGAAGCCGGTCGAGCGCCGCGACTTCCTCGGCATGACGGCGATCGGTTCCGCAGCCGGAGCGTTGGCCGTCGCGGGTTTGGGTGCCGCGCGGTTGCCGATGCCGTCGGTGTTTCCGGAGTCCAACAGCCGAGTGAAGCTCGGCCCGGTCGAGCGATTCCTGTCCACGCAGATCACCGCCGTCCCTGACCAGCGGCTGTGGATCTACGCGGACGGGGACGGTCTCTTCGCGATCTCGGCCGTCTGTACGCACTTGGGGTGTCTGGTTTCGAGCAACGGAGACGAGGGCTTCTTCTGTCCGTGTCACGGCAGTCGTTTCGACGCGCACGGCAAGGTGACTGGAGGCCCGGCACCGAAGGCGTTGATGTATCTCGAACTGAGCCTCTCTCCTGACGGGCAGTTGGTCGTGGACAAACAGAAGACCGTGGCCGCGACCGAGCGGCTGAAAGCCTGACCGTGAGAATTAGTGTGGCACGACGCTCCGCGTCGTGAGCTGCGACGCGGAGCGTCGCACCACAATTGGTGTGACCTTTCTTTTCAAGGAGTGTTTGATGTTCTGTAACCAATGCGAGCAAACTCAAAACGGAACCGGCTGCACCGAAATCGGCGTGTGTGGGAAGGATCCGGATATCCAATCGCTGCAGGAGATCCTGCTATACGGCGTGAAGGGCATGGCGGCGTACGCTCATCACGCGCGGCGGTTGGGCAAGGTCGATGAGGGGGTCAATGCGTTTATCGAAGAGGCGTTGTTTGCAACGGTCACCAATGTGAACTTCGACATGGAGAGCCTCTTCGAGTTGGTCCTCGAATGCGGCCG
>CAYSHJ010000466.1:0-2287 GCA_964430385.1 uncultured Planctomycetaceae bacterium | reverse complement strand
GGTCGAATGGTGACGGTTGGTGACACAACTTCCGTCAACGAGTTTGATCGCTCTGTTATCGGATGAACGCGAGCGCTCCGGTGGGTCGTCAAGGCGACGGCTTGTTTTGTAACTTACGTTGAATCGCTTCAAGGGTTTGTTGGGTTAGCGCGTCGCGTTGATATTCGAGGCTGCGTTTGCTGAGTTCCAGCGTGCGATCGAGATGCACGTCGGCGTCATCGCATAGGCGTGCGAGCGCCCCGGTCATTTTCCCCGCCCGTCTCTCGTTCGGAACCCGGGCTGCAAGGCTGCGCCGCGCTCGCCTTTCTATCGAGAGGCATCACGGGTAATATGGAACCCAGCGGTATTGTCTGACCGGAACGGGAGCGCAGCGTGAACGGCAGCGTAAAGCAGGACGTGAACCATGTGGCACAGGTGCCGCCGCGCCCCGGAGCCAAGCCTCAAGGGTGGGTTGACGAACATGGTGACGTTCTGTTTCGCTACGCGTTGCTCCGCGTGCGCAACAAGGAGGACGCCGAGGAACTGGTGCAGGAAACACTTCTGGCGGCGCTTCGCAACGTATCCCAATATCGCGGAGGCGCAGCCGAACGAACCTGGCTGATCGGCATTCTGCGACACAAGATTATCGACCACATTGGCAGGTCCGCTGTCCGAGCGCCCGGCCCGGATGTTTGCGACCCAACGGAAGGGGACGCGCCGCCTTTTGATGCCCGGGGTCGATGGCGGATGCCTCCAGCCGCCTCGACCTTCCGCCACACGGACAAAGTTACGGCAGCGGAATTCTGGAGCGCCTTCTACAGTTGCCTTTCGCAGCTTCCCGCGGGGCAGGGGGCGGCATTCGCGTTGCGTGAATTGGAGCAGATGGAGTCGCCGGGTATTTGTCAGGTATTAGGCGTCACATCGACTAATCTTTGGACTCTACTGCACCGGGCGCGCATGGGTTTGCGGACCTGTCTTGAGACCAAGGGGTTTGGAGGCAAGTCACGTACCGAGGCGAAGGGATGAAAAGTACAGAATGAAGCTCCGGCAAATCCTAACCCTACCATGCGAAGAAGCGGTGGAGCTGGTATCCCTAGGCTTGGACCGTCGATTGTCGTTTGGACAACGCGCGGCATTACGACTCCATCTTGTTGTCTGCAAGGCGTGCCGAACGTACCGGAAACAAATCACCATGATTCGATGCATTTTATCCACCTTTCAAGAGGCCGGCGAACCGGGGGAAGGGGCGGCGATCCCCCGTCTCTCCCCGGAGGCTCGGCGACGTATCGCCGAGGCACTCGACACCGCCGGCTGATCTCCCTCCACGTCAAGCCTATCTGCGGCAAGAGTGCAACCTTACGCTCCAGGAGCGCGCCCTTACGTCGGCGCACAAATCGACCGATTTGACCCCGAACTCGCTTGCTCACAATCCGAGTAGTCTTTATTTGCAAATCCCTGTCAGGTTTTCCTTTCGGCGGCGACTAACCTCGTGAATCAACTTAACGGCGAAGGTCGCCGTCAAGATTGATGGGGTTCATACGAACAGGAGTGAAGGATGACTAATTTCCGAAGTGGGGTTTTAATCAGCGCCTGCGCGATCGTGTCAAACGCGTCGCCGCTCATGGCCGAGCGAGTCGCGGTTACCGTGGAGAACCTATCCAAACACGACGGGCTTTTCCTTACACCGGTGTGGGTCGGTTTTCACAACGGGACGTTCAACCCGTTCAACGTCGGCTCTCCTGTGATGGTTGGCGGCGGCGTGGAACGGATCGCCGAGGACGGCGACGTCACGAGGATCAGAATGGGTTTCGCGAACAGTCCGGCCGGAATGGCCGGGGGTGTTGACGGCGTTATCCTCGCACCGAACGGATTCCCCGGCGCGCCGGTCTTTGATCCGGGCGAGTGCGTCACCTTCGTCATCGACCTCGATCCGGCTCTTCATCCATATTTCAGCTTTATGAGCATGCTCATCCCGTCAAACGACGGGTTCATAGGAAACGACGATCCGATGGGTTTGGAACTCTTCGATGACAACGGCGATTTTACGGGGCCCATTGAGTTCGTCGTTCGCGGCGAAGATGTGCTGGACGCAGGCACCGAAGCCAATACCGAGATGGACGCCGCATTCTTCAACCAGACAGCGCCCAACACCGGTATGACCACCGCCGAGCCAGTCCATCAGCACCCTGGATTCAAAGGTTCTCACGGCAATCCGGACGAAGCAGCCATGATCTTGGGCGGCACTTCCACCGCGCCTCCGGGCATTTTCTTCCATCACAATCGGGCCGATTTCTCGCGTCCGAACTAC
>CAYSHJ010000465.1:0-6697 GCA_964430385.1 uncultured Planctomycetaceae bacterium | reverse complement strand
GAAGTCCCGCTATCGACCCGATAACAAAGACAAACCCGCCGCCGGCAAGCCGGTCATCGTCACCGCCAGCCGACGACACAAACTCCTGCTCAAACAATACCTTGCACTCGCCTCATGAAAATGGTTAACGGCGTTGCCCAGCGGGGTCGTAGCAAATTTGGCTGGCACCCCGCTGGGGTGCGATGATGAAATCAATCGCCTCAACCGGCGGTATCGCTCCGCTCAACCGCCGGCTAATGGCTGACAGCCCTCCGGGTTAAGGCCGCTTCGTTTGCTTGCGACTTTCCACCTACTTTCGAGACGAACGCCCTTTGTGGTGCGGGCGGCTCGTCAGTGACGCCCTCCGCACTCGCAGGCGAGCTGCCTGCGCCACAAGGATTTCGCGAACCGTTCACCACAGGTACGATGCCGCCAGTCGCCGTCCTTTTGAAACGATCGTTGCGAGGAAGTCTGATGTTCGCAGTTCACTTTTCGAATGTCGTGATGTTTGCCGGCTTGATCGCGTTCGCGACCGAATCAGCTCGAGCGCAACAGGTCGCCGTGCAGCAACCGGTCGTCGGAGTCACCTCAGTGAATACGTCGGTGTTGGTTCCTGATCGAGGCCAGATTCGTTTAGGGGGTGTTTCGTCGGCACAGTCGTCTCGCAATCAATATGGCACCTGGCCGCGCGGCTCCAGTTTCGGAGTGTCTCGTTCCGCCAATTCGCTTTCGGCGAGTGTTACGATCATCGACCTGCGCGAGATGGACGAAGCGATCATGAGCACGGCACCGACATCCTCGGCGAGCCACTCGACGCTGGTGCGATCGAAAGAATCGGAGGTCCGGAGTCCGACCGAGCGATCGCCAAGCGAGAAGGCGGCACACTGTGAGCGGCTGGCGCTGCGAGCTGAAGAGCAGGGGCGATTCAGTGTCGCCAGGCTGCATTGGATCATGGCCGCGAAGTACGGATCGTTCGCTGCCAAAGAACGATTGGTCGACGGGAAAAGGAGTCGCTGAACTCCACGCTGCGGGGAAGGAGACAGGGCTTGGTCCGATACACCGTCGCGGTCATCAAGTCCGACTCACGAATGTGCTCGACATGGTAGTCACCGATGTCTCAGCCGCCGCCCGACCCACCAATGTTCGTTGGAGCGTATTCTCGCTGGCCTTCGCCACATCGGCGTTGCTGTACTTGCACCGTTACGTGTTCGCGTTCATCAAGCCGACGTTGGCCGAGGAATGGGGGCTGAGCAACACGGAGCTTGGACAGCTCGATAGCGCGTTCGCGGTCTGCTACACGCTGTTTCAGTTTCCGCTGTCGGTCGTCGCCGATGCCGCGGGCGTGCATCTGGTGCTTCTGGGGCTGATGCTCGTCTGGATTGGCGGATTGGCGATGATGGCGTGGGCACCGTCCGCCAAAGTGATGTGGTTCGGCCAGGCCACGTTGGGTGTCGGGCAGTCGGCCGTTTACGCGTGTCTCAACCGCATCTCGCGGATTTGGTATCCCCCGAAGGTCCGGACCACGTTGCAGGGAAGTGTCGGTGTCTTCGCCGGTCGGCTGGGAGCGCTGAGTTCCTCGTTGGTGTTCGCTTCGTTGCTTCTGGGCGTGCTGGGATTCGACTGGCGGACGGCGATCTGGATCCTTGTGGCCGTCGGCGTCGTCCACCTGCTGTTGTTCGCGATCGTGTTCCGTAACTCGCCGCGCGAGCATCCATCGGTCAACGACGCCGAGGCCCGGCTGATCAAGGGCCACACTTCGTCAACAACCGGTTCATCGACTCAGACACCTGAACGCCCAAGCGTTGGAACAATGCTGCGGTCGATGACGCCGCGATCACTCCTCAATCTCATGTATCTCAGCCTGCAATCCATCTTGAGCACGTTTGCCGACACCATCTATTCGAACTGGATCCCGCTCTTTCTGTCGCAGGTACATCACCTGGAGTTCAAGCAGATGGGTATCTTTGCCGCCCTGCCGTTACTCGGCGGCGCCATGGGCGGGCTGATGGGCGGAATTTTCAACGATTACGGCATTGCCCGCACCGGCAACCGGCGCTGGTCGCGAGTCGTCGTCGCGTTCACCGGCAAGGGGATGGCGGCCATACTGATCTTTGCCGCACTGATGTTCTACGATTCGCCGTACGTGTTCTGCACGTTCCTGTTCTTCGTCAAGCTGTTCGGTGACTGGAGCCTTGCCACCAGTTTGGGCGTCGTGACGGACATCGGCGGACGTGCGACGGCGTCAGTCTTCGCGTTCAACAATTCCGTGGCAGGCATCGGCTTCATCGTTGCTCCGACCGTGTTTAGTTACATCTCGGAGAATTACAGTTGGCGACTGGTGTTCGTCGCCGTCGGCGTGACGTATGCGCTGTGCGCTCTCTCTTGGCTCGTCATCGATTGCACGATTCCCGTGGTCCGCGAATCGAGATCGGACGGCGATTCGGAGAGCTGACACCTTTGTTTTCTGAAGTCACCATATGGTATGTTTGAAGTCCCGTGGAGCGCGGATGTCTGCCTCCACTCACCGAGTCCGTGCCACGAGAATCAGCGCGGTTCAAGAAATCTTGCGAAGAGGAACAAACCATGGGTAAGGGCAACAACAGCCAAAAAAACGACAAGAAGAATAAGAAGGTGAAGAAGGACGGCAAGAAGAAGGAAAGCAAGTCCGCGGACATGAAGCGATGAACCGAGCACGCGCCTGGAATCGATTCCGCGCCGCAGCAGTCCGCAAGGAGTATTGGGCCACGAATGGAACACGGATGAAACACGGACAAGAAAAGCCAGCGAGATGATTTGATTCATCCGTGTCTCGTCTGTGTTTCATCGGTGACTAAATGGCCTTCTTCACTTGCGGCTCGGGTTGCGCGTTTCCCGCGCCGGGAATACTGCGACTCGGCAGTTGCCTGATAAGACGCATCACTCGAGGCCAATGTGACCGGCCCGGTGTTGCCTCGTACGACTAGTCCATTTGCAACACTCTTTCTGCTTGTTCCGGCACAGCCGGACTCTTTTTCAGCCGCGAGGCTTCGCCGGCCCATATTTTGATTCCCAAGTGTGTGTCGCGCTGCCAAACTCTGCCCAGGCTGGATTTGTTCGGCCCTGCCGCTGGAAGTCACCATTTCAGATGATGCATCTTCCGGCGCACAAGACACTTTGCGCGAATGACGGCGGGGAACTGACGTCGTTCCTTCGTCATTCAGTTGTTTTCCACTTCGAACCCTGAGATCACAGCGTGCGTCGCGCGTCGGGAGGCTAATCGTGAAGCTGACTGTCATTGGAACTGGCTATGTTGGTCTGGTCACCGGGACGTGTTTCGCCGAGAGCGGCCAGGCCGTGACCTGCGTGGATGTTGATGCCAAGAAGATCCAAGCGTTGCAGCGTGGCGAGATTCCCATCTACGAGCCCGGGCTTACGGAATTGGTCGAACGGAACACGCGGCTGGGACGCCTTCGGTTCACGACCAATGCCGGCGAGACCGTGCCCACGGCCGATTGTGTCATCATCGCGGTCGGGACACCGCAGAGGGACGACGGCGCCGCCGATTTGCGAATTCTGTGGTTGGCGATCGATCAACTGGCACCGCTGTTGAATCCGCGAACGATCGTGGTCATCAAGAGCACTGTTCCGGTGGGGACCAATCGCGAAGCCGCGCGTCGCTTACGGGACCGGACTGGCCGCGATGTCGACGTGGCCTCCAACCCGGAATTCCTGAAAGAAGGCTGTGCCATCGATGACTTCACGAAACCGGATCGCGTCGTTGTGGGAGTGTCACGGCCCGAGGTCGCGACCATCCTCGAAGCACTTTACCAGCCGTTTCTGCGGGCCGAGTGCCCCTTTCTGGCGATGAACCTGGAAAGCGCCGAGATGACGAAGTATGTGGCCAACTGCCTGCTGGCCACGAAAATCAGCTTCATCAATGAGATGGCCAATCTGTGCGAACACGTCGGGGCCGACATCAATCAGGTGCGTCAGGGGATTGGGTACGACCAAAGAATCGGATTTGCATTCCTCTTCCCCGGAGTTGGCTATGGCGGATCCTGTTTTCCGAAAGACGTTCGGGCATTGGGCTCGGTGGCCGAACAACACGGTGTGGCATTGCGGCTGATGCGCACCGTCGACGAAGTCAATCAGGCTCAAAAGGAAGTTCTCTTTCAAAAAATGTTTCGGCACTTCGGCGGGGACTTCCGTGGTCGTACC
Organism: uncultured Planctomycetaceae bacterium; assembly: GCA_964430385.1. GTDB lineage: Bacteria > Planctomycetota > Planctomycetia > Planctomycetales > Planctomycetaceae > CAYSHJ01. The sequence goes on along the minus strand of CAYSHJ010000465.1, from coordinate 2,521 downwards.
GTGGCGATTTGGGGATTGGCGTTCAAGCCGCGCACAGACGACATCCGCGAAGCACCCGCGCTAGTACTGATCGATCGACTGTTGGCCGCCGGAGCCAGCGTGCGGGTTCACGATCCTGTGGCTCAAGAGAATGTCCGCCAGGTTTATGGCGATCGCCTGACCTATTGCGACCAGCCCTATGACACGCTGGAGGGTGCCGATGTGCTAGCGATCGTCACCGAATGGAGCGAATTCCGCACCCCGGATTTCGACCTGATGCGGCAGAAGCTGAAGCAGCCTGTCATCTTCGACGGTCGCAACCTGTTCGACCCACAGTCCATGTCCCAGCGGGGATTCCTGTATTCCGGGATTGGGTTGGAGACACGCGGCACGCCAATCCCAAACCACCCAGCGCGTCGCGTCCAGTGTACGAATGAAGAAGATCGCGAATTCCGGTTGGCGACCGACCGGCGTGAGCCGGCTTCTGACGCGACGACCACGTCGCGTGAGGTCAATCAGTGGGCTGACGCGGACAGCGTTCTGATTGCAGGCCCTATTTCTTAGCGTGCTGCCCAAGACCGCAACGCCCGACCCCGATTCATGTGCTAGAGTTGGGGCCGATTGATTAACGGTTTGGCGGCACTTGCGCGAGGACAATCATGATCGACTTGGCCTTGGTTCCGGTGGCTGGTTGGGGCACACGGATGCTGCCGGCGACGAAGTCGCAGCCCAAAGAGATGCTTCCCGTTGGACGCAAACCGGTCGTCCAATACGTGGTCGAGGAGCTTGTGCAATCGGGCATTCGCCGGCTCTTGTTCATCACGGGCCAGGGAAAGACCTCGATCGAAAACCACTTCGACATTGACCAGTCCTTGATCGCATACCTCCGCGACACGGGGCGCGAGGAGCAGCTTCTAGACCTTCAATTCGAGCGGGAGGACGTGGAATATTTCTACACGCGTCAGCGAAAACAACTGGGTCTGGGACATGCGGTGTTGTGTGGCCAGCCCATGATCGGCCAGCAGCCGTTTGTCGTCGCTCTGGGCGATTCGATCATCGGCCTGCACGCTCAATCGCAGAACGTGTCGCGCATGACCGCGATTTTTGAACGCGAGCGGGCCGACGTCGTGTTGGCGTTCGACGACGTGCCCCTCGAGGAAGTCGTTCACTTCGGTATCGCTCTGCCGAAGGGGACTCCGGGAGAAGTCTTCGAAGTGGCGGATCTGATTGAGAAACCAAGCGTCACCGAAGCCCCCAGCACGTTGGCTGCCGCGGGACGATACGTCTTTAGTCCGGCAATCTTTGACGCGCTTAAGAAAACAAAACCGGGTCGGGGTGGTGAGATTCAATTGACCGACGCGATTCGCCTGATGCTGAAGAACGGACAAAAAGTCATTGGAGTCAAGCTCACGCCGCAAGAAAAGCGGTTCGACATCGGCAACTTCGAGAGCTACTTTCAGGCATTTTTCGAATTCGCGTTGCACGACCCACAGCACGGCCCGGCCCTGCGCGACCACGTCCGAAAGCTGTTGGAATCCATCTCGTAGCCCGAATTTTTCACGTTGGGCAGCGCTGTGAGATACGGTTCGCGTCCAAGCAGGTCGAGCTTCTCCGGTTCCGACCGAGTCTTGCCGCCATCGCGCGAGCGAAACAGTACCGTCTGCTCCATGACTTTCTTGCCGTCACGCTGGTGCTGATGAAAGGCTGTCAGCAGCGAGTCGGCGATTATTTGGTTCACGTCGCCACGACGCCGCCCGATCCCCTGGAAACGGCGATCTTCTTTCTGTCGCTCGCCCCGGAAGACTTGAGGCCGCCAGTCGTTGCACGCTAAGGGGCCGCCTCCTCGCTGGTGCCGGACGCTCCGAGATCCAGCTTCGACCATTTTCTAGCGGCGAGCTTCTTCAGACCGCCAGGGGTGACTGAGCCGTTCTCCTTAAAGGTCAGCGACTGCAGGCTCGGCATTTTCAATAGCTTGTCGATGGTTGCGTCGGTGACACCGGTCGCTCGGATCGACAGCTCCTTCAGGTTGGGCAGCGTGGCGATCACGTCGACCGTGGCGTCCGTCATCTGCGGCACGGTCCAGATGTCAAGCAGCTCCAGTGACTTGAGAGCCGCGAGATGCTTCAGCCCCGAGTCGCCGACCGACGTAAGCTCGTGCATGTAGAGACGCCGCAACTTGGGCAGATCGCCGAAGACCTCCAGTGCCCGATCGTCGACATTGGGCAGGTCGCGTAGCGTCAGCCGACTCAGACTCATCCCCTTGAGTGCCAATACGCCGTCGGTGCCGAATCCCTGGCAACGGAAGACTTCGAGCTGCGTCAGTTTGCCGAGCTTGGTGAGGTGTGGCCCCGACTGGTCCGAGATGCCGAAATCCTGCATCAGCAACGAATCCAGCGTTTGATTGCGACTCAGATATTCCAAGCCCGAATCGGTGACCGCCGTGCTGCGGTGTTTGAACCCGGTGAGCTTCGGGAGATCCGCGACGACCTCTAGCGCCATGTCCCCCGCTTCCATGTTGCCTCGTAAGTCGAGCGTGCGGAGA
>CAYSHJ010000464.1:0-7323 GCA_964430385.1 uncultured Planctomycetaceae bacterium | reverse complement strand
AGGTCCGACAGTTTGTCGATGCCGCCAAAGTTTTTCAGGAAGCCGCCAGCGATCCCAAACTCGACACCGCCAAACCTTATTTTCTCTTCTTGCGGTCTCAAGCCGAAGAGATGGCCGACAACACTGATGCCGCGCTCGCGGCCATCGCTGACGCGCGCGGCAGCAACCCGAACGCGGCACTGCAGCAGGCGCTGGACTTTCAAGAAGGTTGGGTGCATTACCACGCTCACAACTGGGACAAGGCCGTCCCGCTGTTGACAGAGTTCATCAAAAAATACCCCAACCATCGCCTCGCGCGGCAGTGCCAGTTCAGCCTCTCCAACATCCACGTGCAGAAGGGTGACATCCGTAAAGGCGAAGAGATTTTGGAAAAGGTGCTGGTCGAATCGCCCGACGATCCATCGGTGAACAACGACCTCGGCTACCTCTACGCCGATCAAGGCAAGAACCTGGAGCAGGCTCGCGGCATGATCGAAAAGGCTCTCAAAGCTGAACCCGATAACGCGGCCTATCAAGACAGCATGGGCTGGATTCTGTTCCGACTCGGGAAGGCGAAAGAGGCGTTGCCGTTTCTGGAGAAAGCCTTGTCCGCCCCGCGCGGCGGTGATGCCACCATCTGGGATCATTTGGGCGACGTTCAAGTGCATCTCGGCCAAACGGACAAAGCTGCCGAGTCATGGACCAAAGCCCTCAAAGATGCAAAAGAAGATAAGCATCCGGACGAGAAGTTGATCGAGAAACTCGAAAGCAAGCTCAAAAAGTAGGGTGGGAATAACCCACCATGATTCACGCTCGTTCCCAAGCTCCGCTTCTCGAAACAAACTTCATCTCGCGAAGCAGAGCTTCGGTGGTCTGCGTTCCCAAGCGGAGCTTGGGAACGAGAGCAATTCTCAATTCTCCAACTCACGCGCAGGACTCATGGCCGGACATTCCCACTGGGCGAACATCGCCATCAAAAAAGGTGCCCAAGACAAAAAGAAGGGCAAGCTGTTCGGCAAGCTGAGCCGCGCGATCATCGTGGCCGCACGCAACGCCGGTGGTGATCCAGCCACTAATCTCGCACTGCGGTACGCGCTCGACAAGGCTCGCAAATCGAGCATGCCCAAGGACAACATCGAACGCGCGGTGAAAAAGGGAACCGGCGGAAGCTCTGACGAGAAATACGAGGATCTGGTCTATGAAGGCTATGCTCCCGGTGGCGTCGCGGTCTTGTGCGACCTCCTCACCGAGAACCGCAATCGCACAGCGGGCGAAGTCCGCAAGATCTTTGAAGTCCACGGCGGCAATTTGGGCAGCACCAACTGTGTCGCCTGGATGTTCGCTCGCAAAGGAGTCTTCCTCGTCCCGGCTCAGCACGTCGAAGAAGACAAGCTTTTCGAAATCGCCTTGGAGGCCGGAGCCGATGATGTGCAACGAACCGGCGACACGTTCGAGGTCATCTGCGACCCAGCGCTCTTCTCGCAAGTCAACGAGACGCTCGAAGCCGCGAAGATTCCGACCGATGTTGCCGAAATCCAGAAAGTTCCCAACAGCATGGTCGACGTCGATGTGGAAACCGGCCGCCGCATCGTCGCGTTCATCGAGGAACTCGAAGACCAAGACGACGTGCAAACCGTGATCACCAACGTCAACCTGCCGGACGAGTTGATGGTGGAGATGGCGAAAGGGTGAAACGGACGTCGTTGAATTCGCTAGAATTCAGCTGCGACGCTACTCGCCGGAATGCTTGTGTAACTCAGCGACGAGGCAAGGATCTATGCCCCGGCAGAAAGTCATCGACGGACAACAGACCGCGCCGCCGACGGCTACGCGCGAACGCCCTTCGGCGGTCGAATTTCGTCCGGACGACGAGAAGCACGACGAAGAACTGCGGCCACAACGGCTCGACGACGTCGTCGGTCAGCGGAAGGCGGTCGAGCGGCTGCGGATCATGCTCGACGCGGCCAAGAAACGCAAAGAGCCGCTCGGGCATTTGCTCTTCGACGGTCCGCCCGGCTTGGGCAAGACGACATTCGCGACGGTCATCCCGAAGGAACTCGGCACCGATTTTCAAATCGCGTCCGCTCCCGCGCTCACCGCTCCGAAAGACGTGTTGCCGTATATCACGAACGCCAGTTATGGCTCGGTGCTGTTCATCGACGAGATTCATCGCCTGCCGCCGGCCGTCGAGGAGTTCCTCTATCCGGTGATGGAAGACTTTCGCGTCGACATCGCGCTGGGCGAAGGCATCAACGCGCGCACGATCAATATGCCGCTGAAGAAATTCACGGTCATCGGCGCGACGACTCGCAGCGGCATGTTGACCGCGCCGCTCCGCGATCGATTCGTCAATCGCCTGCACGTCGACTTCTACGACGAACCCGATCTCGCCGAGATCGTGACTCGCAACTCGCGCAAGCTTCGCACCCAAATCGACGCCGAGGCCGCGAACGAACTCGCCAGACGCAGCCGTGGCACGCCTCGCAAAGCCAACAACTTGCTCTACTGGTGTCGAGACTATGCCGACACCAAAGCTCAGGGCCGCATCGCAGCCGATGTCGCCAAGCTCGCACTGGAAATGATCGAGGTCGATCACATTGGCCTCGACGAACTCGACCGCCGTTACTTGATGATCCTCACCAACGTGTTCTGCGGCGGCCCGGCGGGCTTGACTGCGATCGGTCACAGTATGAACTGCCCCGCCGACACGCTCGAAGACGAAATCGAACCGTTCCTGCTCCGTATCGGCTTTCTGCAACGCACACCGCGTGGTCGAGTCATCACCGCCGCCGCGCTCAAGCATCTCGGCATCACTGCCCTGCCGGACAAGCCCGAGCAGGGGACGCTGTTTTGACCGTGCCGCCGTGGAACCAAGAGGTAGCTGAATTCGCAAGAATTCAGAGCGCCGATGGACGTGAAGCCTGAATTCTTGCGAATTCAGCTACGACCGGGTTGTTCGCCAATTTGCCATTCTCATTTTGCAATTTGCAATGGTTGCGGGATAGAGTTTTCGTTTGTTTTTTATGCGCGCCCTGCGCGCAATACGTAGCTGAGTCGCTCCGCGACTCGGATTGAATCGGCGTCGCGGAGCGACGCCGCTACGTTGCGGGCGAAGCCCGCGTTAGGGAAGTTGTGCGTGCCGCGTCTGTCGCCGCCACCGACCGGAGGTTCGGGCCAATTCGTCGCGGGACACGTCACCAAGATGTGGCGCGAAATCACGCAGGAAATGCGGCACGTCCGACCGGCCGCTGCGTTGATAGTCGCCAAGCAACGTCGTCCTGATTTGTTCGATGGGCCAACCGAGTTCCGCGGTCAGGAACTCGAACAGCAGTTCCGACAGCTTGATCAGCGGAATCCCGGCGAAGCGGCCGAGTCGGCCGTGCAGCCAATCGGCCAGTTGCCAGAGGCTCCAAAACGGCGATGGTTCCTCGCTGCTTGCCGCCCGCCGCCCGCTGCCTGTTGCCCAGAGCAACGGCAGCGTCTCGACAAAATTGCCACTGTTGCCGAGCAGATCCCAGACGCGAGCGAACCGCCGCAGTTGGCCCAGCGTCTCGGCCTCCAACACGCGCGTGCGGAGCACCTCATACGGCGGGTACGGGCTGTAGATCATCTCTTCCGCCACGTCATGCCGAATGATCGGCGTGCCGCGCAGACGTTTGAGAATACCGACCTGAATCTCCTGCGGCCGCAACGTGATCAAACGATCGAAGCCGGCGGCGAAACTCGCCAGCGTCTCACTCGGCAGTCCCGCGATCAGGTCGGCGTGAATGTGGACGCCGGTCTGCTCGCGCAGAAACCGGAAATTCTCCGCAAGCCGCGCGTTGTCTTGCCGCCGACTGATCAGTTCAGCCACGTGATCATCGAACGTCTGCACGCCGACCTCGAACTGCAATGTTCCAGGTGGGAATCGCGCGATCAGTTCTCGCAATGTCTCCGGAAGCCGATCGGGAATCATCTCGAAGTGCAGAAATAATCCCGGCTGATATCGGTCCCAAAAGAATTGCAGGATCGAATAGCTGACGCGCGGGTTCAGATTGAATGTGCGGTCGACAAATTTGAACAACCGGCAGCCTCGATCCAGCAGAGACTGCATCGCTGCGAGGAATGCTTCGAGCGAAAACTGTCGCACCGGAACATCCAACGCCGAGAGACAGAACTCGCACGTGAACGGACAGCCGCGCGAGGCTTCGACGTAGATGACGCGATGAGCGATGTCGACGTCGGAGTAGAAGTCATACGGCAGCTGGATGTCATCCAGCCGAGGAAGCTCGGCGGTAATGATTTTAGTCGCCGGTCGTTCGCCCTCCAGCAGTCTTCGACAGAGCACGGCAAACGCCACATCCGCCTCGCCGGTGATGATGTAGTCGGCCAACTCGACGATCGGCTGCTCGTCGAGTTCGAAACTGACTTCTGGTCCGCCGAGCACGACGACGATGTCCGGCCGCAAGCGTTTCAACGCCGCGACCAATCGTGTCGCCGGCTCGACGTTCCAGATATAGACTCCGATGCCGACGATCCGCGGTTGCTTCGCAAGGATAGCGTCGAGCACTTCCAGCGTTGCGTCGTTAATCGTGAACTCGATCAACTCGGCGCGCGAACGGAGTTCGCCAAGATTGGCCAAAAGATACCGTAGCCCGAACGCGCAGTGTGGATACTTGGCGTTCAGCGTGGTCAGCACGATGTCGGACATGCTCCCAAATTAGCCCTCCCGCTCCGCGGGAGGAAGCCCTGAGGTGCATGGCTGGTCAATTCGTCGTTTTCGGCAATCTGTAGCCCCGGCCCTTGTGGCCGATTTGATTTGAATTCGTCGAACAAAAAAGCAGAAGTCTCATGATTCAGGCCACAAAGGCCTGGGCTACAGGTTACGTAGGTTCAAGAATTAGCCAGCCGTGATCAGCCGTGGCAGCAGCATGTCGCGGGCGGCGCGGAGTTTTTCAGAAAGTATGCGTCGGCCTTTCCTTCGTCGGCCTCAATGGCGATGACGCTGTCAGGAAAGCATGCCCTGATTCCCAGGATGGCACAGTCGCCAGCCTGATTTGTTTCCCGCAGGCGTTCCGACGCTGTCGGCTGCCTGGCATCACGGAATCGGCGTCAAGCCTTCCAAAAACCCCTTCAGTTGCCGGCTGCGGACGGGATGTTGCAGCTTGCGTACGGCTTTGGCTTCGATCTGTCGCACTCGTTCGCGAGTCACCTTGAAAATGCGGCCGACTTCTTCGAGCGTGTATGTGTAACCGTCGCCGAGACCGTAACGCAGCTTGATGATTTCTCGCTCGCGATACGTCAACGTCTTGAGCACGATGTCGATCTTGTCCTTGAGCATTTCTTGAGCCGCCGAGTTGACGGGGTTGTCGGTGTGCGAGTCTTCAATGAAATCACCGAAGTAACTGTCCTCGCTCTCGCCGACCGGCCGATCCAGGCTGATTGGGTGTCGCGAGATCTTCAACACTCGGCGAGCTTCTTCCAGACTCACGCCCGCGGCATCCGCCGTCTCCTCGATTGTCGGCTCGCGTCCGTTTTCTTGCAGCAACTTTTTGTTGACTCGTCGCAGCTTTGACATCGTTTCGATCATGTGGACCGGAATGCGGATCGTGCGCGCTTGATCGGCGATCGCTCGCGTGATTGCTTGCCGAATCCACCAGGTTGCGTACGTCGAGAACTTGTAACCGCGCCGGTACTCGTACTTGTCGACCGCGCGCATCAGGCCCGTATTGCCCTCTTGAATGAGGTCCAAAAAGCTCAGGCCGCGGTTGCGGTACTTCTTGGCGATCGAGACCACCAGCCGCAAGTTGCCGCCGGACAGATCGCGCATCGCCTGTTCGTATTCCTTGTATTTCTTGTCGATCAGCTTGAGCTTCGCGCGTAACGTCGCCGGCGTTTCGAGCGTCATTTGCATCAAGTCTTGCATTTCCTTGTGCAGATTCGCTCGGTCGTCCTTGCCGTTCTTCAGGTGATGCCTGGTGTCGCGGAGCCACTTCTCCAATTGAGTCATCCGCTGCGAAATTTGCTCCAGCTTCTTGAGCGCGGGCTGCAATCGTTGCGTGCGCACGCTCAGTTCTTCGACCAGAGTGACGATCTTGCGTCGCCGACGAATCATCGCCAGCTCGGCCGTTTTGCGGGCGGAGAGCGAAGCCTCTGAGTCCAACCACGTGTCGGCGTCGACCAAGTATTGCTCGCGCAAGAGGTCGATGGTCCGCAGGTTGTACGGCATGCGGCCGAGAATCTGATTCTTCTCCAAGCCCTCGGTCATCGACACCTTGATCGTGCGGTCGAACGGCAGTTCGCTGACGCTGACTTTGCGGAGGATGTCGGTCGCCGTTTTCAAAGCGTAATCGGTTTCCAGCAATTGCCGACGAAACCGCCGCCGCGTGATCTCGATCTTCTTCGCCAGCGAGATTTCCTGAACCCGCGTCAACAGCGGAATCTCGCCCATCTGTGTGAGATACATGCGGACGGGATCATCGATCTTGCGGTTCTTTTCGTCGTCCTTCACTTTCGGCTTGAGCTTTTTCTTCTCCGCCAACGTGAGCACCGGCTGACGATCGTCCTGGACGATCTCCAGGCCGTCTTCTTCCAACAGCATCAGCAAGTCATCCAGCATTTCGGGATTGACCGCCTCGTCAGGAAGGTAATTGTTGACCTCGGTGAACGTCAGAAAACCGCGTTTTTTGCCTTTGGCAATCAGATTCATCAAGGGTTCGTCGAACTTATGCACGATCAGTTCCTTCGCGGTTCGAGGGAGGTCAACAGGTTGAAAACGGAACTGGCGGGATCGCTATCAGCGTTCCTGCAGGTGGCTGTGCGGAATACCAACTCAACTAGCCGAGCGGCGTCTTGGCGGCACGTTTCTGATTGAACGCTGAGACCTGTTCGAGCAGGGCCTTCGCGTTGGGATTCAAACCGGTACGCGAATCCGGTTGTTGGGCCAATTGGCCTTGAGTGCGCTGATGCAGCCGTTCTTCACGACGCCACCGCAATCCCTGCAAGGTTTCCACGAGGTATTGCGGCAGAGTCTGTTCATTGACGGTCACGAAATTGTCGTCGAGCTTCTTACGGATCTCCTTCAATCGAGCTTGTTCATCGATCCACACCACCAATCGTTTCAGAGGCACGTCTTCAATCGTCGCCATGATGCGTTCGAATTTTGGCGCCTCACCCATTTCCCACAAATCAAAACAGACCTGCAACACGTGCCGAGTCTGCTCGTTCCGAAAGTCTTCGTCGCCGATTTCTTGACGCATTACGGCCAAAGTGTCCGGATCCGTGAACAGGATCTCCAGCAGTTCGCATTCTCGCCGGTCCTCTTTGGACAACGGTTGATCGAAGAAGTCTAAACCGCGATCCGCT
>CAYSHJ010000463.1:0-2940 GCA_964430385.1 uncultured Planctomycetaceae bacterium | reverse complement strand
ACCGCCGCCGGTGATCGAATCGTGGCCGTCTCCGCCATCCAGTGAGTCGGCGTTGGGACCGCCGATCAGCGTGTCGTTGCCAGCGAGTCCTTGCAGAGTGACCGCGCCGGCAAACGTGGTGATCGTCAATCTGTTCGCGCTGCTGCCACCCGTCAAAAGGGCCTCTTCCAGGCTGCCGCTCACGAGCGTGTCAGTGCCCAGGCCCGTGAGCAATGTCGCGGCGATCGTCAAGTTGACGTTGCCCGTCTCGATCAACTGGTCGGTGCCGGCACCACCGTCGAGCGAATCGTTACCGAGACTACCGCTCAGCTTGTCGTTGCCCGCACCACCACGCAGCGTGTCTTTGCCGCTGCCGCCGTTCAACGAGTCGGCGAAGTCGGTCCCGACCAGCGAATCGTTCCCGCTCCCGCCGGACAACGTGACGCCACCGAGTGTGAACGCACTGGCCGTCAGCGTGTTGTTGCCGCTGCCGCCGGTGAGATTGGCCGACTCGATGCTCGACAACGTGTCCGTCACGGTGCCGATGACCAATGTGGTATTCGTGAGCGTGAAGTTGACATTCGACGTTTCGATCACGACGTCGCTGTCGTTCCCGCCGATGAGTTGATCGACTCCCGCACCGCCCACGAGTTTGTCATTACCGTCTTGGCCGTTGAGCGAGTCGTTGCCGCTGCCGCCGTTCAGCGAGTCGTTGCCCGCCTCGCCGGAGAGACGGTCGTTCCCCGATCCGCCCGTCAGCGTGTCGTTTCCGACGCCTCCCAGCACCGTGGTGGCCAACGAGATGCCGGCCAAATTCAGCCGGTCATTCCCTTGTCGCAAGTTCGCGATCAGGCCCGCGGTCACCGAGGCCACCGGAATGTGAACATTATTGGTGGCTGTGATCCCGTTGGCCGTGAGTTCGTTCGTTGTGGACGTCACGAAAAACTCATTGGTCGTCGTGTTACGCGTGACCGTGATGTTGTTATTCACGCCGCCAAAGTCGGTGATCGTCAGATTCCCCAGCGCATCGACGATGACGAGCACGGGCGGCACGACATCGTCGTTCTGGATTGTTCCGCTTGCCGTCGATGTCCCCAGGCTCGCGCCGGTCGAGGGACTCGACAGCGTCACCGTGAAACCTTCGTCAGCTTCGACTACCGTGTTACCACTGACGTTGACTATCAACGTCTTGGTGGTCTCGGTGGCGAGGAAACTCACCGTGCCGCTAGGCAACGCCCCGCCGAAGTCGGCCGCGTTCGCAGGATTCGCGCCGCTGCCGGTGACAGTGACGGAAAAATTCACGCTGGTCGCACCGCTGGTGTTGCCCGTGCGAGTGACCGCAAACGTGAACGGCGTCGTGCTGCTGTTTCCCTCCAGCTTCGTCGCGCTCGTCGTTGAGATTGACAGCGTGCTTGCCAGCACCTGTACCGTCGTGGTGGCGTCGGGATTGGCGGGAGCGGTCTCGGAGTGTCCGACGTGATCCGTGGCGACGGAGTAGAAGGCATACGAGCGGCCTGCGGCACCAGGGTAATCGGCGGTGGTGTCCGTCGTGGCTGCCAGCCAGATCTCGAACGGCCCGCCGTTTTCGGAGACGAAAACGTCGTAGCCGGCGATGCCCGAGCCCGTCGGACCATCGGCGTCGTCGGAACCGGACCAACTCACGGTGAAACTCGATGTCGCCGTCATGGCCGGGAGTGGCGACACGGTACTCTTCGGCGGGCCGGCGTCGATCGTCACGAGGGCTTCCTTTTTCGCGTCGATACCCTGGCTGGGGTCGTTCGGATCAACCTGGTTGGTGGTGATTGCTGGGTTCGTGTCGAATACGATCGAGGCCACCGCTCGGATCTCGGTGCCGGTCGCCAAGCCCGCCTTCGGGTGCGCGGTGTAGGTCACGAAGCCCTCGCCGCGATGCGTGCCGTCGTTGGGCGGCAGGAAGCCTTCCATGACCCCTTCCGGCAACTCACCGGTCGCCGGATCGACGCTGCGCATCTCCCACGTGACCAGGCCGGTCGCCGCGTTGACGCTGGCGCTGACGATCACGAACAGCGGTGAGCCGTCGAGGTTCGCGGTTGTCACTTGCGTTGTGTAGGCGCTTAGCCCGTCCGGCACGTCCACGGTGATCGCGCCCCAACCGAAGTCGCCGACCTCGAACGTCGTCCAGTCGAGGTCCGCGTCGAGCTGATGCGTGACGAACACGTCCTGCGCCGCCGCGGTTGCCGACGATTTGTTCTCGAAGTGGATCGTGTAGGGCATGACCTGATCGGGCTTGATCCAGCCCTCCGCGCCGAATCCGCCCGGCCCGACGATGTCGTTGGGATCGAAGGAGTCGTTAGGGGTCACGGGATCCTCGGAGCTCTCGTCGCCTGGCCAGTCCGGCGTGGATCCAGCCGGGCAGCCACAACCGCAGCTACCGCCGTCAGGGCCGGAGTCGGCGCCGTCCGGATCGCCGGGCTTTCCGTATAAGAAGCCGCCGATCGCCTTTGCCGCACCCCAAAGAGCCTTGAACCAATCAGGTCGCGGGTCACTATCTGTTTTGTTGTCAGGCTCCGGCTGAGGGAACAGAGGCTCGCCGTTAATGCCTGTGATATCTTTGTCGTCGACGCCGCCCTTGAATGGGTCGTCCTCATCGATTGGGCAGGCCTGCAAACCCGATGGGTCGATTTGGTTTGTGGGGTTGTTGCCCACGTAGCTGCGGAAGTTAAGGCTGCCGCCAGCCAGCCGGAGCGAATCATTGGACTCGAACTGTCCCGTTCCAGCGTCGTAGTTTCGATAGCGCATGTCGAAGCCGCCACTTCCGTCAGTGCGAACGCCGAATTGACCCACAAACGTAAACGCATTCGACTGTGCGGCGCTAACCGTCGTCGCTTCGCCAAAAGGCAAGTACGAGTAGCGGTTGACGTAAGCTCCGGTGGCGTCCGTCAGGCCGGCGGTGTTGCCGGTGGCATCGAAGTCGTAAAAGCC
>CAYSHJ010000462.1:0-2659 GCA_964430385.1 uncultured Planctomycetaceae bacterium | reverse complement strand
CGGCCAAGAGTGGCCATCCTCCGAGTCACCAACTCCGGCTCGAGCGCCGCGAGGCCATTCAACGAATGCAGCGCCATCGTTCTGGCGAGCGGCGACTTCGAGTTTTCTGCGAGCACTCGCAGGGGCGCAATCGCGGCACGGTCTTGGCGTTGATAGATCAGCCGCGAAGCCGTGTCGCGGTGCCAACTGTTCGGATGCTCGAAGAGTTTGACTAACTCAATTGATGGCAAGTCGCCGAGACGCTGCGCGGCTTTGAATTGGAATCCGTCCGGCGCGATGCGATAGATGCGGCCTTTGTCGGAACCGGCGCTGGGGTCCATGTGCTTGAGAATCTGCGGGGCGAGGAACGCGGCGCCTTCGATCAGCTCGCGGTACATGTCGAGCACATACAGCGTCCCGTCGGGAGCGTTGGCGAATTGCACCGGCCGGAACCAATTGTCGGTCGAGGCAAGGAATTCGGCCTCGGTGTCGGCTCGATGTGCAGTCAAGCCGACGCCGTTGGGCTCGAGTCGCGCGCGGTACACGAGATTGTTCGCGACTTCGCCGACGAAAAGTTGTCCGCGATATTCGGCTGGACACGCATCGCCGCGATAGACCGTGATGCCGGTCGCACCGGTGAAGAAGCCGGACGGGGTGCCTCCTTCGTCCGAACCGGGGATGATGCCTTTCTTTCGCAGCCGAGTTCGCAGCACTCGCCACGGTTCGACCGCACTGATTCGCATCAGCTTGGTGAACTTGCCTTCGGGAGCGATGTTGATCGCGGCGGCGGGAGCTTGCAGATACGGGTTTCGCGCGAGGTATTGCCCGTCGTACATGATGAGATGCACTGGTTCGCTGTTGCCGCAGACGAACGCTCGCTGGTTCCAGTCGTCGAGGCTCATGCCGTGCTGACCACCGCCGCTGGTGGCGGTGATGGACATGGCTCGCGGCTCGAGCAGGAGATGTTGGCCGCGGACGTTGATGGGTTTGGGAACGAGATTCTTGGCGAGCGGGGCGGCGTCAGCCCCCCGGTTGTTGGCATTCGAAGACACCGGGGGGCTGACGCCGCCCCGCTCGCCTACGTTCAGGTTTGGAGCCGGCACAACCTCGCCGCCATTCAAACCGCAGGGGATGTGAAACCGATTGTCGATTCGCCAGCGGAACGAATTGAGCATTCCCTCGCCGGCTTTATCCATGCCGAAGCCAGTGAAGAGCTTTTTGCGGATGTCGGCGTGGCCGTCGCCGTCAGTGTCTTTACAGAACAGGATGTCCGGTGCGACGCCGACGAGGATGCCGCCGTCCCAGCATGCGACAGCGGTCGGGTAATCGAGATCACCGACGTACACGGTCGCCTTGTCAAATCGCCCGTCGCCGTCTGTGTCGGTCAGCAGCTTGATATCGCCGCGACCGTGCGGCTTCGGACTCGCGTATTGGTTGTACTCCGGCAACTCAACGACGAACGCTCGGCCGAACTCATCGAAGTCCATTGCCATCGGCGAGCGAATCAGCGGCTCGGCAGCGACGATCTCCGCATGAAACCCGGTCTTCAATCGCATCGCCTTCAGCGACTCTTCGGGCGACTTGGATGTGATCTTCGGTAACTCGGCCGAATAGTCCTTGTCGGCACGATCTTTCTCATTCGGCTGCTCGGCGGCTGCCAGCGGCCAAGCGATCAACAATGCAAGCAGCAACAGCAACAAGGCCAACCACACAGAGACAAATCGCATGTTGGTTCTCTTAATCGACAACCTTGGCCTCTTCGAAAAAAGTCGTTCAGAAATCGTCTTCAGCGTCTCGATGCAGTTTCAAGACTCACCCGTAGCGTCAACCGTAAATCTCCGCGACGGCTTGGCCATCAACGAGCGGCAACGGGCGGCCGGTGGGATCAAGATAATGGCTGGCGGGGTCGATGCCGAGCGAGGCGAACATCGTGGCGGTGACGTCGGCAGGGGTGATCGGGGTCGTTTCGGGATACGCGGAGATCCGGTCGGAGGCCCCGACGATATGGCCGCTCGCGACTCCGGCTCCGGCCAACATGATCGAATAGACCCAAGGCCAATGCTTGCGTCCGGGAGTCGAGCCTTTGAACGTCGCTTCCAACGCGACGCGAGGTGCTCGGCCGAATTCACCCATGCAGACGACCAGCGTGTCGTTGAGCAAGCCGCGCAGTTCCAAATCCTCGAGCAACGCCGAGACGCTTAGATCGAACCGTGGTAACAAATGTTCGCGCATTGCCTCGAAGATGTCGTTGTGAGTGTCCCAGCCATAGAAATCGGTTTCGCCGGGATGCAGATCCTGCCCGCGATTCGAATGGCTGAGCATGACCGTGATCAATGGCACCCCCGCCTCGACCAATCGCCGCGCCAGCAAACACGCCTGGCCCGACCGAAATCGGCCGTATCGGTCGCGCACGGCGGGTGGCTCGTGCGACAAGTCGAAAGCCTCGCGGCAGTGCGGGGCGTCGAGCAACTGCTGAGCCTGCCGGTACAGGTCGCTCATCTCGGACAGCGAGCGGTGGCCATCAAACTTCCGCCGTGCCGAATCAATGGCATCGAGCAACGTTTGCCGAGCCAATTGCCGGACGAGTGGCAAATCAGGAAGCGGCTCCAGGCCATCGACCACGACCGGCGAGGCGGTAACGTCTCCCAACACGAGCGGATCGAATCGCTTCCCCAGCAGC
>CAYSHJ010000461.1:0-6818 GCA_964430385.1 uncultured Planctomycetaceae bacterium | reverse complement strand
CGGCGACACGACTAGCAACGGCGTCTCCTCCGGCCAGTTCTTCGACTGGCAAGCCCTGCGCTTCCGGGCGACGAGCACCGGCAACGTGCTGGATCACATCGAGGTCCGCTTCGCCGGGGCCAACGTGCCCGCTGCGGTGACGGCGCAGGGGGCGACGTTGACGATGACGAACAGCGTGGTCCGCGGCTCGGCAAACCATGCGGTTGCCGCTCGATCCAGTGCGTCGGTGGTTCTGGAAAACAACATACTCGTGAACAGCGCTCCTGATCGGGGCGCGGGCATCAGCTCGGAAACCGGATCCATCGTCACGGCGGTGAACAACACCATCGACGGCAACTTTCGCGGCGTGAGCGTCCTCACCTCGGCCACCGCCAACCTACGCAACAACTTGATCACCAACAGCAACAGCCCCATCACCAACAGCACCAGCGCTGGCATCTTCGCGGAAAACCTGGCGACGGTGATCGCCGTATTCAACGACGTGTTCAATCCCGGCAGGCCGAACTACTCGGGACTGACAGACCTGACGGGCCAGAGCGGCAACATTTCTCTCGACCCGCGGTATTTCAACCGGGCCAACCTGCAATATCAGCTTCAAGCAGGATCGCCGGCGCTTGACGCGGGAACGAGTGACTTTACTCCCACAACCGACTTCGTCGGCAATCCGCGTTTTGACGATCCCAATGTCATCAATCGGGGCGGCGGCGCCATGCCGTTCTTCGACTTGGGCGCTTTCGAGCGGCAGGAGGTCTCCAGCTCGGATGTCGATCTGGCCACGCTTAGCGTAAGTGGCCCGATAACCGGAATGCCGAGCCAATTGGTCAGCGTGAACTGGACGGTTCAGAACCTTGGCACGGGGACCGCGATCGGCCCCTGGTCGGATGCCGTGTATCTCTCCAACGACCCCGTCTGGAGTATCGACGACAGGTTTCTCGGACGGCTGCAGCACAACGGCGACTCGGGTCCTGGCTTGAGTTACGACGCCACGACGAACGTGACGCTCACGGGTCTTTTGCCGGGCCGGAACTTTTTCATCGTGCGGGCGAACGATCTCAATCAAGTCTTCGAAGGTCTGGCCGAGGGCAACAACGCCGCCGCTTCGGCTTCATCAATCGACTTCGCCTTGCCGACACTGGCGGCAGGTGTACCCTTCGCCGACCAGTTCACGATGGCCGGGCAGTCGCGTTTTTATCAGATAACGGTTCCACCCGGCCAGAGCCTGAATCTCGTGCTGGACAGCGCGGGTGCGAGCGGTGCGACGGAGCTTTAAATCCGCCAGGGCGGCACCCCTTCGCGAAGCCAGTTCGACTTCAGTTCCGTTGCGGTGCGGCCCGATCAGAGCCTCCTCGTTCCCACGACCGGACCAGGGACGTATTACATTCTGGCGTTCGCGAACATCGGAGCAGCCGCGAACAGCGCCTTCACGCTGACCGCCAGCATCGCCGGCTTCGAGGTGCGCGGCGTCACGCCAAATTCCGGCGCCAACAGCGGTCGGGTGACCGTTGCGGTTCAAGGCACAAGGATGACGCGCGATACGCAGGTTAGTCTGGTGGCTCCCGACAGCAGCACGATTCCGGCGGTCACGACGCAGTTTCATGACGCGTCCCAAATCTATGCCACGTTTGATCTGACGGGCCAGGCACCGGGCAGTTTCGGCGTGCAAATCAAGGATGATGCGGTGACAGACACGGCATCCGGCATCTTCACGGTAACGCTCGGCAATCCGGGCCATCTCACGACAAACATTATCGCGCCTGATCGTATTCGCCGGGGCGTCGCGGCTTCCATCACGATCGAGTACGCGAACGACGGCGGTGCCGACCTCACAGCGCCCCTCCTGACAATTGCCGCCGAGAACGCCGACCTGCGCTTCCCCGACCAACCCACGTTCGTCGGTCCCGCGCTGGAGTTTCTAGGAATCAACAAAAGTGGCCCAGCGGGTGTCCTGCCGCCCGGTGCTCGTGGATCCGTGCAGGTCGTGTTCCTTCCAAGGACGAATGAGAACGTGAACTTTGTGCTCGGTGGGTCCATCCCGCAAACGCCTCTGGACTGGAACGTGACGAAAGAGTTCCTGCGGCCCCCGGAAGTTCCCACGGACGCCTGGGAGGCCATCTATGCCAACTTCCTTACGTCGGTCGGCGGCACGGTAGGACAGTACGAGGCCGCCCTGGCGCGGGATGCCACCTATCTAAGCACGCTCGGGGAGTATGTTTCTGATGTCACCCGCTTGCTGGCGTTCGAATTCACCCAGGCCGGCAACTTCGGCGCGATCACGGAGCGCTACACCCTCGGGGCTTTTGGGCGGGGCTTCCCCGACCCGACTGACACTCTTGTGACGGCCAGTGCGGATAACAATGTCACGATTCGCCGTGGAGGAAAGCAACGGGTGTTCGTTCCCGTGCCTGGCGGCTTCCAGGGCGCGCCCGGCGACTTTGCCACTTTGACGTTCGTGGACGGCGCTTTCCGCCTGCGCGAGTCGAATGGCAGCATCATCCGTTTCTTGCCCAACGGCAAGCCGAATTTCATCGAAGATACCAACGGTAATCGCACGACCGCGGTCTACGCCGGCGACCGGTTGACCGGATACGCCGATTCGTTCGGTGACCAAGTCACTTACACTTACAACGCCCAAGGACGAATCCAACAGGTCACGGATGCGGTCGGGCGCGTCACCGCGTTCGCCTACGACGCTGCGGGCGAGCACCTTCGTTCCGTTAGCGATCCGCTCGGCACGACCGCGTTTACGTACATCACCGGTCAGGGGGCCGCCCGCGAACATGCCGTGGCATCGGTGACGTTTCCCGGTAACAGCCATCAGTTCTTCGAATACGATGCCCAAGGCCGTCTGACGCGGACTTTCCTGGATGGCGGCGCGCAAGAGGTCCGCTACGCGTATGAAGCACTCGCCGGCGTCACCTCGATCGACTTATCGGGGGATAGAACGACGCTTCTTGTCAATGACTTGGGCCAGCCGGGTCTGGCTCAGGACCCGACGGGCCGGATCACGCGGTTCTTCTACGATGCCAACCAGCAATTGGTACGTGTTGAAGGACCTGACGGCAGTCGCGGCGAGGTTGGCTACGATGAGCAAGGCAACCCGACGCGATCGCTCGATCCGCGCGGGCAACGTCTCGACGTTGGCTACGAGTTGGGGCTGAACCGCCTGTTAAGCCTGCGCGATTCGCGCGGCCAGATGACAAGCTTCAGCAACGATGCGCAAGGCAATTTGCTGGCCATCACCCATGCCGACGGCAGCGCACAACGGTTTGCCTACGACCCGGCCGGCAATGTCGTGGAATCGGTCAATCGTCGGGGGCAATCCAGCCGCTTCACTTATGATGCCGAGAACCTGCCGGTGCGGGACGACTTCGCCGACGGTTCCCGCGTGGACTATACCTATGATAGTCATCGTAACCTGATCTCGGCTACCGAGGCTGCCGCCATCACGTCGTTCCAGTACGACGCCGCCGACCGGCCCACGCGAGTGACTTATCCCAACGGACGCTCCCTGCAATTCATTTACGATGCAGCCGGCCGCCGCACGCGGACTGTCGATCAAAGCGGCTTCACAGTCAACTATGCCTACGATGCGCTCGGCCGGTTGTCCGAGCTAACCGATGGCGCCGGCGGGCGCATCGTGCTCTACACCTACGAAGCAGAGGGCCGGCTCGCGCAGGAGGACCGGGGCAATGGTGCCTTCACGGTATACACCTATTTCGCGGACAGTCGTGTCCAAAGCATTGTTCATCGTGCTCCCAATAACACCGTCCTGTCACGCTTCGATTACACCTATGATACGCTGGGCCTCATCGCGAGCATGACCACACTTGATGGAATGACAACCTACGGTTACGACGCCGTTGGACAGCTTACCCGAGTCAATCTCCCGGGAGGCCGGACCATCACCTACCAGTACGACGCCGCGGGCAACCGAGTGTCGGTCACCGACAACGGCGCAACGACGAGCTATGCGACCAACAGTCTCAACCAGTACACAGCAGTCAGCACGACGACTTTTGCCTACGACGCCGATGGGAACCTGATCTCCAAGACCGAGGCCGGCGGCACGACCAACTACAACTATGACAGCTTGGGCCGGCTCGATTCCGTTATCTCGCCCACCGACACCTTTACCTATGAGTACGACGTCCTCGGTAACCGCATCGCGAGCACGCGCAATGGGCAGCGGACGGAATACTTGATCGACCCCGTGGGCCAAGGGGATGTACTCGGCGAGTATGACAGCAGCGGGCAGCTCATCGCCCATTATGTCCACGGCAACGGCCTGGTCAGCCGGATCGATGCGGCGAGCGCCGAAGGCTATTTTACGTTTGATGTTACCGGTAACGCTTCTCAGCTCACCGGCCCAGCCGGTGCAGTGCTGAATAGCTATCAATATCTGCCGTTTGGCGAGCCGCTCAGCGCGGCCGGAACAACGCCCAACCCGTTCACCTACGCTGGCCAGTTTGGGGTCATGCGCGACGGGAGCGGGCTGTATTTCATGCGGAACCGCTACTACGACCCGGCGTTGGGCCGGTTCGCATCCCCGGACCCCATTGGGTTCGTCGGCGCAGACGCCAACTTGTATCGCTATGCGGGCAATCAGCCGACGGGACTGGCGGACCCTGATGGCTTGGCCAACACGAACGTGAATATTCGGCCACCTGTGCCTGCTGGGACCACGCAGGCGATCCCCAGACCGCTAAGCCCGAAACTCAGTGGTGGTGCTACGGCTGGCGGGCTGTTTACTGGAGTGTTGGTCATTGCCGAGTCAGCTTATGAGGATTATCGACTTCAAAGCGGTCTTGATTATGTAGGTCATACACCTAATTATACGATTCCCGAAGGTAGCCTTACCGTTAACTATGTTGACCCTCGTACCGGTGTACGCGAAAAGTTTTTCGTTCCTTCGCGGACTGAAACCATCGTCAAAAGCGCGAGTGCCACTGTGGCTTCCGGTGTCGTGTTCATCTTGGGGGGCGCCGCGGTTGTCATTCTAGCGCCCGCTGGCGGGCTGCTCGCAGCCTTCGGCACTGGGATCGCCCTCACGGGGGGGGATCATTGCCTCGGCGGGGAGCGGTTACCTGGCCGGCATCGGAATTCGCGTGTTCAGGGCGCCCGAAAGCCTGAAGCTTGGAGACCGCGCCAAGTTTCTTCGCGAGTTCAGCGACAAGTTCTGCGGGGGACTCAATCTACAAAACCCCAACCAGCTCAACGAGTGTGTGCGCCGGCTGAAGAATGCCGGTATCATACTCGTCGCGCCCAACGACCCCAATGACATTGGCGGCCCCGTCGGATTCGGTCCGCAGCACTTCATCACGGGCGAAGACACTCTGCCTTACACCATTCTGTTCGAGAACAAGCCCGACGCCGGCGCCCCGGCAGTCAGTGTGGTTATTACGCAGCAACTCGATGCCGATCTGGACTTGGCGACGTTCGAATTGGGAAGCTTCGGCTTCGGCGACCGGATGTTCGACGTCCCAGCGGGCCGCCGATTCTATAGCACGCGGCTTGATCTGACCGAGACGATCGGCGAGTACGTGGATGTCACCGCCGGGATCGACTTGGCCACAGGCATCGCCACGTGGACGTTCACGTCCATCGACCCGGCGACGGGTGAGCAGGCCACCGACGTAGACGCCGGTTTCCTGCCGCCTGATGTGAACCCGCCCGAAGGCGAAGGCTTCGTCAACTACACGATCCGTGCCCTGCCGACACTCGCGACGGGCACGACCATGAACGCTCAGGCCTCGATCCGCTTCGACGTTGAAGACGTGATCGACACGCCGCTTTACGTCAACACGATCGACGTCGGCGACCCAACGAGCAGCGTGGCGCCGCTACCGGCCCAGGTCGCCTCAACAAACTTCACGGTAAGCTGGTCGAGTAGCGACGAAGCCGGCGGCTCAGACGTCGCCTCGGTCGATGTGTTCGTCTCCGATAACGGCGGACCATTCCAGCTCTTCCTCGACGACACAATCCCGAGCGGACAGGCCGTGTTCCCCGGCCAGGAGCTGCACAGTTACGCCTTTTTCTCCGTCGCCACGGACAACGTCGGGCATCGCGAGGCCGCTTCCGCCACTCCCGACGCTACTACGACGGTTGTCGGAACTCCTGACCTCGTGGCGACCCGCTTTGATGCGCTGTCTGACCACGTCGTCAACGGGCAAACTTTGGTTCGTCTGGTCATCGAGAATCAAGGCGCTGGCCCCGCCGGCCCGTTTGAAGTCCAGGTGATCCTTTCCGATGACGACGTCGTCGTCACGACCTTAAACTATGCGGCTGGTCTGGATGCTGGCGGCCTGATTGACCAGACCGTCGATCTGCAACTAGTGAAAAGCGTCCTGCTGAATCATGCACTCCGTGACGACGCACCCGGTCAAGGCGTCAACTTCCGCTCGACCAGCGTTGAGTTCCTCGCCCTCGTGATCGATCCGGGCAACCAGATTGCGGAGGGAAATGCGGGGAACACTGCGGAAACGAACAACTTGGATCAGGGCCAAGGCGTTGACAAGGATGACGTCACGTACTTCCCGTGGGACACGAATGGCAGCGGAGCCGTCACACCCGTCGACGCCGGCTTTGTCATCAATCGCTTGGGCCAACTCGTGACTCCTGAGAATGCGCGTGCCGACTTGAACGGCAACGGCGCCATCACGCCCACCGACGCCGGCGCGGTCATCAATCGGCTTGGCTACCTCCGCAACGACAGCGTGATCGAGGTCGTTCCGCAATTTGCCGCGACCAACCAGACTTCGGCAACGGACGGCAAGAATACCCTCGATGGAGGTCTCGGCCACGACCCTCTGAACGGCGAC